>JAADGN010000052.1:61716-81238 GCA_013152325.1 Chloroflexota bacterium | reverse complement strand
TCGCCGCTATCATTCACATTGAGCGTATCGTTGTCACCCTGGCCATTGATTTCCAGCAATCCCGCAATATCATTGATCGTTTGAGTGGCGTTACTTACATTGAAAACGTCATTGCCCGCACCGCCGTTGAGCACGGTTTTAATACTATCCAATGTGCTCTGCACGTTCACGGTGTCGCTTCCCAGACCCAGATCGATCTGCAACTTCTCAATTTCCAGGAAAGTGACGGTCGCGCCCATCCCAAAGCCGGTCACCGTGCTACTGGTTAGAGTACCGGTGGCAGCCATCAGATTGGCCGAATCGTCCAGCCACAGGGTATCTTCATTCCCATCACCAGACGGATTATCGCCACCCACTACATTCAATGTGCCATCGAAGCGGTTGAGCCGGTCCCCCATCCAGATGGTGTCAACGCCTCCGGCTGTATTCACATTCATGGTCAAGCCAGCAGGCAAACGGGTGATATTGACGCGATCATTGTTCGCCCCGCCCGTGACAGTTACTGTATCTGCTGTAGTTATAGTTATAACGCCACGCAAGTCGATCAAGGCGCCATTGTCAAAGTTGGTGCCATTGCCCAAGCCAGTGATGCTTACCGGAGCTTGCGATATGATCTCTGCATCAACCGGCAGGGTGAAGTCATCGTTGGCCTGCAAGGTGACCGCGCCGGAGGCGGCCCGGAGCATCGCGCCCGGATCAAGGTTCATGTCCCCGCCGTCGGCATTCAGCGTAATCGAACCTGTCTGGGAAACCACGCTGGCAACACTGAGATAACCGGCCGTATCGCTGATATCGCTGATAAAGACATCCTGTTGGGCAAAGAGGTTCAAGCCATCACTGAAACCCCAAGCATTGATCTCAAGATAATTTCCACTTGTTCCGATGCCGCCCCCCGCGGCCGTCAGAATAAGGCGCTGACCGCTGACGTCCACTTCGGAGTCAGCGCCCGATTCGAGGATCGCCGCGCCGGAGCGCAGATCGGCCAGTCCGCCGGTGGACGCGACCGCGCCAACCAGCAAATCACCGCTGATCTGGCTGATAAAGATATCGCCGGAGGCCTGGGCGTTCAAAGCGACAGTGACAACCGTGCGAATCGGTGAGACGCTCTCCCCGATATTTCCCGGGGATGCAATCAACGTCAAAGTTTTGGATTCGACGCGGGCAACCCCGGCGTAGGCCGAGGGCAGGATGATATCCCCTCCATCCGTGCTGATGGTCGTGACCCCCATCCCGTTCTCGATGGCGCCGCGCAGTTGGATGTCCGAAGGGTTCTTCGGGGCAAGCGGGTCATCAATATTTTGGATGGTTATGTTGGTTTCACCAGGAGCGTCAAAAGAATCGTAGCTGAAAGCAGCGCTATCCAGAACATCAATAGTGATCAACGAGTTCAATTGACCATTCTCGTTCAAGACCCGGATATCGTTGATCACCAAATCCTTGATGGATTTATTGATCAAAGTAACGGAGCCCAGTGTGGTCCTGAACTCGAAGATAGCGTGCCCCTGAAGTCTATTGGTGGTGCTGACATTGCCATATTGGGCCAATTGTTCGGAAGATAACAGGTCAAAGATGGACGTATCCACCCGGAAGGTGATCGTTCCCGAGAAGGTATCGTTACTGATATCGCCAACAATGATCCTGGTGGGATCTGCGGTATAGCTCACGTTTACTTTATCTTCTTCGCTACCATCCGCAGCGATCACCAGTTTCGGGTTTTCCACGCCCAGCATGATGACATGGGAATTGAAATCAATCACGCGATCCAGGGACAAAGTGCGCGTTGCAGAAGTTTCACCCGTATCGATCACCGCGCCCAATTTTTGAGCAACGGCTGAGAAAGTAGGCATGTAAGGAACATAGGCCTCAACCAGCAAATGTCGCGTGGTAATCTGCGAACCACTTTGTGTGGTTATGTTCGTATTGGTCGTCTGGGAAGTGTCAGCTGTTGCATCAGAATCCCCGCCGACGCCGTTCGTCTCTGCCCTTGCCTTCGATGTGGTCAAAAGGCTGCCGTGCCGCGCGCCAATCTCAACCTGGTCTTCTCCGGTCAGTTCAGCGCCGGTCGCGATGTCGACCGCTGCCGTTGAGACGGTGGTATTCCCAACGGTGGCATCCGTGTCGGCCCCGGCCGCATCCGCCCGAGAGGCGGCATACGCATCCGTATCGATCTTGGCAACCTCCGCCAGGATCGTGACATTTAGGGCTTCCAGATGGGCATTGGCGTCCACGTTGACCGTGGTCGATGGGGACAGGTCGATCGAGGCGTTGGTCTCCGCGCTGGCGCCCAATCCGCCGGTATAGACCTCGGCCCGCGAATCGGCCGTTGTGTTCATCCGCGCCTTGATCAAAAGATCGTCCGCCGCGGTGATGTGCGCACCCTCGCCCACCATCGCCTTGGTTTGGTCGTCGACATAAACGGTCGTCGTCGCCCAGGCCAGGTCCACCAGACCGATGCCGCCGCTGTAGGCTTCGGCATCGACACGGTTGGTCGCGTTGGATGAGAGCGTAACATTGCCGCCTGCAACCACAACCGTGCCCTGCCCGTCGATCTTGGCAGTAACTCGGTTCTTAAGTTCGGCGTCGGCATTGGACGAACCAACCCCCACGCTGGCAAATGTCCCTGCGGCTGCATCCGAGGTCACGTCCGCGGTCGAATCCGCGGTCACCTCGATGTCAGTGATCGCTTGAACGTCGGCGTCATTCGAAATGTAAGCGTTGAGCGTGTTGCCAATGGTGCTTTTCGAGATGGAGCCGCCCAGGGCAAAGCCCGCTGCGCCCGCGCCGCCAAGTGCAAGCGCCTCAATTGTCGAATTGGAATTTGCGTTGACGGTAACGCTATCGCCCCCTACTGCGGAACCGCTGATATACGCTTCGAGCGTGTTGCCAATACTATTGGTCGCCAGAGCCGCCCCAACGGAGGCGCCCCCGGCAACCGCAGCCCCGCCCGCCAGCGCTTCGATCGTCGCTTCATTCGTCGCGGTCACACTGACTTGTCCCGAGGCGTTGACAGCAGCGTTGCTATCAATAAAAGCCTGGATGGTACTGCCAATATCATTGAATGAGACCGATCCGCCAGCAGCCAGGAGGGCAGCACCGGCGCCGCCGACGGTAAGCGTTTTGATCGTCGAGGCAAAACCCGCATTCCCGGCACTCAAGAGAATGCTGCTGGCAACAACTGTTGCGTTGCGGATGTATGCCTGAACAGTATTACCGATATCATTGGTGGCCAGTGCTGCGCCAATTGCAGCGCCTCCGGCAACCGCCAAGTTTCCGGCCAGAGATTCGATGGTTGGATGATCCGTGGCCATCAGGCTGAGCTGGCCTGTGGTGCTTACATTGGCAATATCGAAATATGCTTTGATCGTACTGGCGATCTCATTCAGCGTGACCGAGCCTCCCGCCGCAAAATACTGCGCACCTGTTCCACCCACTGCCAGCGCTTTGATCACGGCTGTAAAAATTGCCTTGGTGAGAATTTGACTGCCCGATACTGTAGAGCCGCTGATATACGCTTCCAGAGTGTTATAGATCAGGTTGGTGGACAGGGCCGCCCCAATTGCTGCGCCCCAGGAGAGTGAAACTGTGCCTGAAATCGATTCGATCGTTGAGGTATCGCTTGCAGTTATGCTGACAATCCCTGTAGTAGCATTGACTGTTGACAGGTTGCCAATATAAGCCTTGATTGTAGAGCTGATATCGTTAAGCGATACGGAGCCACCCAGGGAAAATGCTCCCGCCAGCGCGCCGCCGGCTGTGATCGTTTTGATCGTGGAAGTCAATCCAGCACCGATAGTGATTACAGCCGCGGTTACAATGGACTCGTCGATATATGCCTGGACTGTGTCGAAGACGAGGTTGGTGGCTAGGGCCGCCCCAATGCCCGCCCCGCCAGCACCAGCTACGCCTCCCGCCAGTGATTGGATAGTCGCGCTTTCCGTCGCCGTTACCAACACCTGGTTTACAGCCGTGACAGTAGAATTATCCGCGATATACGCGTCAATGGTATTGGCAATATCGTTGAGCGAGACGGCCCCACCCAGTGCAAAGGCTCCAGCGCCGGAGCCGCCTACGGTAAGCGTTTTGATATTCGAGGTTGAGTTAGCATTGATGTGGATATCGCTGCCTGTCACAGTCGAGTTGCTGATGTATGCCTGGATCGTATTGTGGACCCAGTTGGTCGCAATGGCTGCGCCAACGGCTGCATACACGGCGCCTGAGACGCCGCCCGCCAGTGATTGAATGGTCGAATTATCAGTTGCCGTAAGATTAACCTGGCTCGTGGCATTCACATTGCCGCTGTTTGCAATGTGGGCATCGACAGCATTGGTTATATTATTGATCGAAACGGCGCCGCCCAAAGCGAAGTATTGCGCGCCTGCGCCGCCGAGGGTGAGATTGTTGATGGTGCTTGTTATGGAGGCATCCAGATCGATCTGGTTTGCGGTGATACTGCCGGCAGAATTCTCGATGGCGGAACGTATCACATTACTGCCTGCGAGAAGCGGGTCAAGCGGATCGCCGCCCAGGTAGTTATATGCCAATGAGGCGCCAACAGAGCCTCCACCAGAACCGGTAGCGGCTGCTGCCAGTGAGTTGATTGACGATTCCTCGCTGGCAATCAGGCTAATGGTCCCGTTCAATGCGGTGACAGACTGACCAGCGCCTATATTCGTTATCTTTGCTTCCACTACATCGCGGATCCAGTTCAGCGCGAAGGAAATCGCGCCGCTTGCCGTTCCACTGCCAGTGCCGCTCAACGCAAATGCGTAGATCTGCGCATTCAAGCCAGGAACCAGGGAAGTGGCCCAAGCCGGGAAGAACGCCGGAGGCACAACGGATGCGGTCAGCGTAATGTCCCCATTGAATGATTGAACGGAGGCAGTATCGATATATGCCTTGACCGTATTGGCAATATCATTGAAAGCAAAGGCGATCGCGCCCGCGACAGTGCCCGCACCGCCGCCATTGCCCGCCACAACAATGATCAGGGATGTGTCCTGCGCTGAAAGGCTGATGGAGCCAGATGCATCCACATCCGCATTGTTTGAAATATGCGCATCAACAGTACCGTGGATTAGATTGAAGGAGACGGAACCGCTAATCGAAACCGTGCCTGCCCCAGCACCGCCAATCGACAGGTTAATGATGGTGGCTTTTTCGGATGAACTCAGTTCAACCGTATTCGTCAAAGACTGTACTCTGGCATTGTCAATATAAGCACTCACAGAGTTGCGAATGTCATTCACCGCAACAGACGCGCTGGTCGCCGTTGTACCTGCCCCCGCCCCCGAGCCCGCAGCAGAATAAATGCTGGACATATCCGTGGCAAGCAGACTCACCTTGCCGTTGGCAGTGACTGCGCCGCCAGCCGGCGTATTTGAAATATATACGTCAACGTTGCTGTGAATGAGGTTGATCGAGATCGCACCGCCAAAGGCAAATGTGTCCGCGCCGCTGCCAGCGATGGTCAGGTTGGTGATCTGCGCCGTGAACGGAACCGGCATGGTAATGGAGGCAACACCCGTATCGATGTTCGAAAGACTAGGCAAGGGCTGCGGGGAGTCAAAAGCGCCGGTCAGCGTCAACTCACCCGAAGTGTAAAGATACGTATAGGATATGTACGCAGTAACATTGCTCTTCGTCAGCGAGTCCGCACCGGCAACAACCGGTTGTTTCGTACCAGTATCTGATACGCCGTCGATGAACGAAACTACATTGGGGTTGACAGGGTCGAAATTGCCGCCAACATAATTGTAAGCAACGGAAGCACCAAACGCAGTAGAACCGGTGGAACCTGCGCCTGCACCGGCGATCACATACATGACCGCAGACTCATGCGCGGTGATAGAAATATTGCCGGTTGCATCAATATCGGAAGGCGCTCCACTCGTACCGGAGATGTGCGCATCCACCATATTGGAAATCGAATTGACTGTGAGCGACCCGCCGAAGCCAACATTTTGCCCACCGCCGCCGCCCAATGCCAAAGCGACCATGATGGGCGATGAAAGCGAAGAGATGGTCAGCGTCGACCCGCTCGAAACTTTGGAGCTAAAGATAAACGCAGCAATGATATTGGTGATCAGGTTATAACTGACCGCAGCACCGACGCCTGTGGAACCGCCTGACCCACCTACTGAACCCGCGAACGAGCCCAGCAGGGAAAGGTCCTTTGCCAGTAAACTGATCGCGCCAGTTGTTGTCACTTGTGAAGCATTAGTGATGATGGCCTGTACTACATTGTGGATGATATTGATCGAGAGCGAGCCGGCAACTGCAACCCCGCCGCTGAGACTAGCCGCCACCCCAACAGTAACCGCCACGATCATGGATTCCGAAATCGCTTCAATGTTCAGGGTGCCGCTCGAGGTCAGGGTCGCCTGGTCGAGATAAGCCAGGACATAGTTCCCAATCTCGTTGAAACTGATCGCCGCGCCGATGGAGGTCTGCTGCGATACTCCAACCGCGCCGCTGATGGCAATAATCCCTGAAGTGTCGTGCGCCTGGAGAAGCGTATTCACGTCTGTAATCGTTGAGTTCTTGATATAACTCACGGTATCGTAGCTCAGGATATTGACCGAGATCGTGCCAGCCCCGGATACGCTCTGCGGCCCGCTTCCGATCCCGAGCGAACCTGTTACCGCGATAATGCGCGGGTCGATGCTCGAGTTTTCGTTCAGCGCCGAAACCTCCAGCGTGCCAGCGTTAACAGTCACTGTTGAATCTTCAATATAAGCACGGGTGAGATTCGAGTCGAAATCCACGCCCATCACATTGACCGCGATCCCCACGCCCACCCCGGCTTTGCCCCCGAAAGCCACCGCGCCGCCGATCGCCCATATCTGGGATTCGTCCTGCGCCTTGATCGAAGAGCTGTCGGCAAGGGTGGCCGTTACACCAAGCAGGTAGGCTTCGGTGTCAACCAGGATCAGGTTGACCGAGATCGAACCAGCCACGGAGATGCCATTCTTCAACGGCGCGCCGGAGCCGGCTGCCGTCAACGAGCGGATACCGCCCGAGCGTTTGGCCAGGATGGAAAGGCTATTGGCCGTAATCACAGCGCCCGAGACAAACGCCTTGGTATTGCCGGTAACGGCATTGGCGCTGATGGAACCGGCGATGCCCACCGAGGTCTTGTCGCCCCGCAGGGAAATGGCCACCCCTCCGGCCAGCGACCAGATGGCCGTATCGTTGCTGCTTGACAGTGTCAGCGCATCATCGGTGTGAACAGTTCCCGTATCGTTAATGTAGGCATACGTATCGTCAAGAAGGACATTGATGGCCACATCGCCCGCAATCCCCACCCCGATCTTCAGGTTTTGAGAGCTATTCCCGGTTTCGCCCAGCGTTTTTTGTGCCTTGCTCGGCGCGGTCTTGATGCGTTCGTTATCCACCACTTCTTGTTCGGGGGGAGCCTGACTGGTGCCCGCACCGGCCACCGCGGCCGTCCAGAGCGCGCCATCGGAAGTCGCGCTGACTGTCACCGGCCCGGCGGCAAATATGTCTGTGCCGGCTGTGCCCGGCGCCAGGCCGTATGCTGTACCGATATACGCTTGCGTATCCCGGCTGATGATATTGACCGAGACCGACACACCCACGCCCAGATTTTCGGCCGCCACCACCCCGCCGGTGATGCCAATCTGGGTCAGTTCATCCGTGGCTGAAACCGTGATGGCTCCGGCGCTATGGAGGGCAGCGCCCGAGTCGATATGCGCCTTGGTCGTATTGTCCACCACCATGATCGAGAAAGCCCCGGCCACGGCAAAACTGCTTGCGCTGCCGCCGGCCTGGACAAAGGAGAAGTCAAAAATATCCGTACCCGCAGTTACCGAAACCCCGCTGCCGCCTGCGCCAGCATATATCTGGACGCCGCCCTCGATGACCGCTTCCGTCGTATTGTCCATCACTTGCACAAAGAACGACGCGCCAATCCCGCCTTTATCGCCCTCCGCGCCAAACGGGTTGACCAGTTCTTTTACCCCAGACAGTAGGCTGCCTTTTTTGGCCAGCGCCTGTTTGATCGCTTTTCCCGATTTAACCAGGCCGACGAAGTTGAACCCCAGCCCCCCCACACCGACAACATTAATCAGGTTCATCGTCAGCACCGCATCCACATTGACCGCTTGCTCACCGGTGCGGAAGCGCGCGGCCGTGTTCTGGTTGATCAGGGCACCATTTTTGATGCGCGCCTCGGATGTGTTAAAGTAGAGCAAAACGGCAATCGAGCCGCCTCCGCCCACCTTGCTCCCGCTGGCAGCGCTCATCACAAAGGTATTGAACAAATTGGAACCAAAACCCAGCGTGCCATCATTGAAATAGGAATATCCTGCCGGCCCGGTGCTGCGTAGGTAATCCAGCGGGTTGATGGAGGAGAGCGGGTTGCCGATCAGGAAGCCATAACTGACATCGCTTTTTACCAAGAGGCTGCCGCCCGCATCCAGTTTTGCCCCGCCTTCCACCGTCGCTGTGGCAGTGTTCTGGAAATACCCAAACCCCACCGACACCGCAGCCGAAACGAGAGAACTTGAATCCACGGGTTTGCTGGCGCCCGCATTGGCGGCGACCTGCGCCCCTTGGTTGATGGTCGCCGAAACATTGATGTCGTTGGTAGAAGTGAGTTCCGCCGTCGCACCGATCTGGACGGCGACATCGTGCTTGAAATAATTGACCGACACCGCGCCGGCAACGCCGAAATCGGTGGATGCTTTTGTCGGGCTGTTGGCCGGCTGAAGGGCGAACACTTTCTTTGCCACCATCAACAGCCCAGCCAGCAGTTTATCGGTCTGGGTGAAAAAACCGCCCTGCAGGCCAGATACCACAAACATAGCCACGGAGGGTTTCGCACCGGTGATCTGGCTGTCTGTGTTGATGGCGTTGACCGCGTTCAGGCCAGCCTGGATGCAGATGCCCCCGGTGCAATCGGAAGTGCGCAGGGAATGGTCGTCGCCCTGGCCTGTGAGGTCCAAAGGCACGGCAGGGGTGAGGTCAATCGGTTCGGCGGAGCGGCTGGTCGCCAAGCGGATGGTGCTATCATTCACCTTGACCACATAGTAGACCCCCCCATCGCTCAACCCATCCACCGGCGCATCGGGTATCTGGATGGGAGCGGCGCTGGCAAACACGGCGCGCGATAATACCCCGCCGGTCAGCACTGTCCCATTGAGCGTTACCGTCGTTGTATCCGTGTTGGCATCGTAAGACACAGACGCCACTGTTGCCGGGACATCCACATTATCGACCTTCAGGGTCGCCTGATCGCCCGCCGCGACCATGGCTTGCTGGTAGCCGGGCAGAGTCAGCGTGGTGCTGTTCACCACCGAGAGACCGGCTTCAAACACCGCCGGCGGCCTAGTCTGCTGCGTGGTCACCGAGGGATCGGTGTAGTAAAGCACAGCATCCCCGGTCTGGAAGCCGTGCGGGCTGCTGAAGGTGATCGTGTTGACGTCGTCGTCCACCGCTGTCTCGGGCATGAAAGCTTGCGCCCCGCTCTGGTACAGGAAAGCATGGTTCCCCACACCAGGATCTGAAAAAGTCAGGATCGAACCATTGTCATCCTTCAACTGGATGGCTGTGTCGTTGACTCTGACCACCTGGTAAGCTGCGCCCTGTTCAAGCCCGACGATGCCCTTGTTCTGCTCCACGCCCAGGGCGTCTGGATTGCTGTAAGTGCCGTTATAGATCACGATATCACCGGTCTGGAACCCATGTGCTGCCGGGAAGGTAATCACGCCGGTTCCGGCATTCACGTCGGATGAATCGAAATCCTTTTGCGCCAGTTTCCCCAGCGTATGCGTTGGATGGACGTTGGGGTCGAGGGGGGTATAGCCCAGGTCAATCGTCGGGGCCAGGGCCAGGCGGATGGTATCGGCGTCGATCACCTGCACATAATACGGTCCGCAGTCGCTGGCGCTGCACAGCCCGCCGATCTCCGGCGCGTCCACCATCCCCAGCCCGCCCCAAACCTGGCCGGGGGAGTAATAGACAAGCTGCCCGTCGCTGAAACCATGCCCCGGGATGCGGATGGTATCGGCGTCGTAATCCACATCCCCCCCATTGCTGGCGCTGAATGTATTGCCCGCGCCGCCGGCGGCGTCAATGCGGCCGTTGATCGTCGTCTTGATATCCGCTGTATCAAAGTCCAGCGCGAAGGCAACGGCCAGCATCCCGTCGCTGGTGACCGGCTGCGCCCAGGCAAAATTCATCACATCGCCCGCAGCGTCGATATTCACGCCCTCATTATTAGATGTAATGCTGACGCCATCGGAAACCGTCACATGCGATGTTTCCTGCGTGTTCGCCACGGCGATTGCAAAGGTGACGTTTCTGGGGCCTGCGCCTACCAGGGCATTGACCGAGGTGCGCACTTTGACAAAAGCGCTGGTCTTGGCGTTGGAGGTGACGTTCACTGCGCCGTTGGCGGTGATGGTCGTGCTGCCATTCAGCGTGGTCTTCGCCGTCGAATAGGCCTGGCCATAGCTGACCGCCAGGGTAAACTTGCCGCCGGCTGCCACCCCATTGATCGCCACAGTTTGCAGCGAAGCGTTCGTAATGGCCTTCGATGCTATGGTCACATTCCCAGAGCCGTCAATATCCGTGTCGCTGATCGTCACCTCTGCCGTGGAGTAGTGCACAACCACCTGTCCGGTCACGCCGGTGATGGCGCTGATCCCCAGGCCGGGGATCTGATCCAACAGCGCGAACAAAGTGGCGATCATTTTATCCGTATATGCGCCGGCGTTGTCGTAGACATTGGTGTCTTTGGCATCTGCCAAAATTTTGATGTCGCCGCCGGTGATCGTGGCCCCGGTTATTTCGATGGCGGCGTTGTTGTAATTCGGGTCGAGCAGCGAAAAGGTCAGAAGCTGGCGGGTGAAATTGTCTTGGGCCGTCAGGGTCACCGCGCCTGTTCCGGCGAGCAATTTTGCATTATTCGAAATTGTGATCTGTTCCCCACTAAAACTGATATCGCCGCCATTGGTGGCAACGGTAACGCCTGGATCCACCACAATGGTTTCCGCTTCGATGCTCAAATCCACGCCGTTAAGGGTGATATCCCCCACGATGGAGATTTTGTCAGACAAAAGAAGCCCTTGGATGGTCAGGGAACCGGTCGGCTTGGCAAAGGTGATATTCTCGAAGGTTGAACCGGAGAGGGTGAGCAATCCGCCCGATTCGGTCAGCGTAGCGTCAAGGTCAGAAAAGTTGCTCATGCCAATCACCCGATTAACGGTATCCGTATTGTCTTGGATTGGCTCGATATTCCGGTATTCGATACGCACATCATCCAGGGCAATGCTTCCTGAACTGGCGTCTATAGCAGCGTAGGATACGGCGTCGAAATCGCCCCCCGCAACCGCGAGTGCGTCGAATCCATCGCCCCCGTCATAATCCAGCCTGCCTGTCGGGGTTTCGCTGTCGAAGGAGACTTCCAGCGAATCGTCCCCGCCATGGCTGTTCACAGTCACACCAACCGCTTCGCTTCCGGAAAAAGAAACCTGGATTTTGTCAGAGGCATCAGTACCGTTTATGACCACACTGGGAGCATCGGAAACAGAAATCACTGCATCGGTCCCAAAGATAAAATTGTTCAGTGTGATTGTCTGAGCCGTATTGCTGATCATGACCGGACCGGCGAGGGTTGTCGGCCCGGTGGGAGACCCAAACACGTCCGGTACGCCGCCCGTTAGCGTGAGAGCGTACATAAAGCTGTCGATCGTGATGGCCTCATTAAAGATGCCGCCCTCGATATAAATCGTGTTTCCGTCAATCGCTCGATCCCTGGCAGCCTCAATTGCCGCCTGGATGGGTGTTTCCGTAACTGTGCAGTTTGGACTGGTTCCGCAATCGCCCCCGGTCGGCAGGAAACGATACGTCGTTCCATCGACTGAGAAGTATGGATCGGGGACGGACGGTGAAATGGACTCGAGCACCGCATCGTCCCCCGATGTATCAACGAGAGGCTCCAGCATATCCGGATCGAGCAGAGTATCTTCCGCTTCGCTCACTTCGCTGGAATCCTGCTCAGGATCACCCATGACCGGCGCTTCGACTTCGGACTCCCCGGCTCCCAAAGTATCTTCACCGCTGTTCAGCTCTTCACGCTGAGAAGCCTCTACAAGACTTTCATCCTCTGCGGCAGTATCGTCCAACTGCGCATCCGTAGCATTATCCTCACTTGCGATTTCATCCGTATTCTCAAGCTGGTCGTCCGGTTCAGAGGCCGCAGTTGTTTCAACGGGTGCTTCGCCTTCCGCTTCCGTGCTCTTTTCTGATATGTCTGCTATGGCTGCTTCATCTTCCGTCGCGTCCCCCCCATTTGATTCCCCTTGGACTTCACCTGATGCCTGAGTGTTATCCCCTATGCTCTCTTCAGCAGTATCCGTATCTGCCGGTTTTTCAGGCTCAGTATTATCACTCTCTTCCATCACAACCACGTCAGCCGATTCATCCTTGGCTTCATCCGATGTTTCGCCTGTGATGCCAGCACTCTCTTCCGTTATGGCATTTTCTTCTGATGTTGTGGGATCGGGGTTGTCAGTCTCTTCCGTGACCACTATGACCGGCTGTGAGCCAGGGTCTGTCCTGTCGCCGCCATCGGCATAGGCCATCTGCCTGGGAACAGTCAACAGGAATACCAGCCCAACCAGCACTGCAATTTTTGCACTGGTTCGAATCCTTGCTGCGACCCTGGTGGACAATAACAAGGTTAGCTGCATGTTGACTGTGTGTACCTCCATGTAGCAGATCAAAATCCGTCTGTCATTCTACATATTGGATGCAAGCCTAAAATTTAGGACTTCCGCTCAAACCGATAAAGATTTTATGTTCTTGCCCCCCATTTATTTGTAAACTACCTGTAAGGTGACGGCATTATATGCCACATTTCGCATAAAGTAAAGTGTATTTTGGGTTTTCATCAGGGCAAACTCATCTGAATTTCTTTGCGACCAATTCTTAAGTCCCCGTGCGGATGCGGAGTTGCACGCCGATCAAGTGCTTTTTCCGACACCTTGCCCTCCCCGTTGCGCCACAACGCTCGGCTGATACGCCATGTTGTTGCGCACTTTCCACTTGTTTGCATCCTATGCCCAAAAGTGCCTTTGTCTGGTATCTTTGTTCTTGGACAAGCTGGGTGTAGAATTTCATCAGTATTCTTTTGGCTTTGGTCGACCTTGGAAACTTATCCCGTCTCAGCTTACCCCCTCCCAGACCTTCAAAACTGCACTCGCCACTTGAATCCAAACTCTGTTCCAATTGCCAGGTATGAACACACAAAAATCAAAAACCATTTCCACTACCATCTCAGTCTTGATAACCCTGACTATTGTCGGCTCGGTCATCTTGTCCCTGCTCCCCTCGCAGAATCACAACAAGGAAGCGCCAACTGCAGCTGCGCCAACCATCACGCCCATGCCCATCGAAGCGGCAACGCTTTTGTCGACAGGCGAGCAAGCAATGGCGCAACAAGATTATCAAAGCGCTGTGGGTGCCTATTCGGACGTCATTGAACTACTCCCCGATTACCCGGAGGCATACAGCCAACGCAGTTTGGCGTATAAAGCTCTCGGGCTCTACGCGAAAGCCCAAGACGATATTTCCACTGCCATCGAACTCGCCGGCGAAAACAGCGACTTGCTCAGACAAAGGGCTGATCTGTATGTGCTGACAGAAAACTACGTCAGCGCGGTTGCTGATTACACAAAGGTCATCGAACTCAACCCGGATGATGTTGAAGCGTACAACAACAGGAGCATCGCTTACGTTCGCCTCGACGAAGCCGAAAAAGCCATCGAGGACCTTGGGCATGTCATTTCCGTCATGCCGGGTCAGGCCAATGCCTACTTCAACCGGGCGCTTATCTACGAAAACATGGACGACCTTGAAGACGCGCTGGCAGATTATTCCAAAGCCATTGAACTTTCCGGCGACAATAATACCGGCAACATCTACGCCCGCCGTGGTCTGGTATTCGCACGCATGGACAAGACGTCTGAAGCGCTGGCCGATTTCGAGCAGGCCATCAGTCAGGGGGTGGAAGATGAAACCATATACAACGAGCGCGGCTTAATCTACTCAGCAATGGGACAGCCCGAACAAGCGCTAGCCAACTTTAGCAAAGCGCTTTCCATCGACCCCCGGAATCCGGCCATTTACTCCAACCGCGGGATCGTCTACATCAGCCTGCAAGAATATGATCTTGCAGCATACGATTACAGCCAAGCCATACAACTGGACCCAACCAACGCGGCCTATTACAACAACCTTGGCATCGCCTCCTACTTGAAAGATGACCTGCCGCAGGCTGTCGCTGCGTACGATCAAGCTATTAAGCTGGATCCGGATTACGCCCTGGCATATCAGAATCGCGCCAACGCCTATGCCCGTAATGAACAAAGCGACCTGGCGCTTGAAGATTACACAAAAGTCATTGCTTTGGAGCCAGAGGCCGCTGACGCTTACTACAACCGCGGGATCGTCTATTATCAACTCAGGAAATTCGAATTGGCATTGACAGATTTCAACACGCTCATAGACCGGGAAATGCCCAACAGCGTTCAGGCTCTCAACATGCGAGCCATCATCTATTCCATCCAAAACAAGTATTATCCTGCATTGGATGACCTGACAGCCGCCATTGAACGCGATCCTGAATATCCCGCATCCTACCACAGGCGGGCCATCATCTACCGTGCGCTGGGAAAAACGCCGGAAGCAATCGAAGACCTGAAGCGCTACCTGGAATTGGAAACCGACCCTGACCTGCGGGAGCAAGCGGAGAAGCTTCTTAGATCACTGGGCGGATGAGATAACAGTTCTGATGGCATTCCAATAGCAGGGACTGACCTACACCATCATCCCCTTCGGCCGGTACTGCAGCGCCTCCGCCAGGTGCGCGGACTGGATCGTCTCCTCCCCTGCCAGATCCGCGATCGTGCGCGCTAGTTTCAGAATGCAGTGATAGGCCCGCGCCGAGAGCTGCAACTGGGACATCGCCGAGCGGACCAAAAAATGCGTAGTAGCGACTTCAGTCGCTCTCGGACGGCTAAAGCCGTTGCTGCAAAATAATTTTCGGACAGGTAGCAGGTGTCAGCTATCCTTACGATGCGTTTTTTGTATCTCTTGCATTTGCTCCTTGAAACTGTAACTTCAAACAACTTCTATGTCCGTACAGATGATAAGACCAGCACCTTGTATCTATTCGACTGCAGCGCTCCGAACGATATCTCAAATATGGTCATCGACTCCTTGTGAGACGGCTCAACCTGCGCGGAGCGGCGATGGTCTTTCCGCAACAACGGTATAATACAGTGGAAACACTGGCAAGCAACCGGATTCAAGCAACCGGATTTTTTAACCCAACATGCCTGTTTTCAACCATGACTCTGAAAAACTCTAACGAAGCGCGGATTCAGGATGCCATCCATCGCCTAACGCGTGTCATTGAAGTAAGTTGTGCCTTGAGCAGCATAGATATTGACGTGCTGCTCAAGAGGGTGGTTGATGCAGCGGTTGAATTGACCAATGCCGAAATGGGAGGATTGCTCGTTCTGGATGAAAATACAGAACAGTTTGAATACTTCAAAGTATCTGGTTGGCCGTATGAACCGAAAGGCTTTCCCTCCGGAAAAGGAATTCTTGGCATCCCGTATCGTGAAGGCGATATTTTATTGGAGCGCAATATTCACGAACATGCGAAGGCCGTTGGCGTCCCCGAAGGACACCCGGATATAAAAGCCTTTCTTGCCGTGCCTCTCAAAATACGCACGAAGCTCTTGGGGTCGCTCTTCGTGGGGAATGAAGACAGCGACAAAATATTTTCCGAAGAAGATAAGCATCTGCTGGTGGCATTTGCGACCCAGGTCGCTGTGGTCATCGAAAACGCCCGTTTATACAACCGCTCCGAGAAACTGGCTATTCTGGAGGAACGGAACCGAATCGCGCGTTCGCTTCATGAGACAGTGGTCCAATATTTATTTACGATTGGCTTGGAAACAGAACGCTGTTTAGGACGCTCTGAGGAATGCGACCAACATCTGACCAAGATAAGACGCCTGTCCGAACGCGCCAGCGATGAATTGCGCAGTGCAATTTTTACGCTCTCCACCATTTCGCACACAAACCCCAAAGGATTGTCTGCGATTCTTGTCGATTTGATCAAGGAATTCGAGCAGAATTCCGGCATTAAGACGACACTATTGACGCCGGATACCTTACCCAACGTCCCGGCAACGGTTAACGATGCGGTTTATCGTATTGTGCGCGAGGCGCTTTTCAATATCCAAAAACATGCCCAAGCGATGGCCGCTGTTGTGACCCTTTCTGCTGATAAAGATGAACTGACGGTTGTCATCCAGGATAATGGCCGCGGCCTGGATGCGGAAAACGTTGATGGGCTCCATTTTGGCCTGCTAACTATGCGAGAAGTGACCGCACATGCACGCGGGGAATTGAGTATCACCAATAATGAAGACGACATCGGGACCATCGTCCGTGCCGTCTTTCCACTGAAGGAAGAGAATGGATTATGAAGTCGATAAGTGTCATCATCATTGATGATCACTGGGTCGTGCGCGAAGGGATCAAAGCAACCCTCCAAACGGATGAGACCTTCCAAGTTGTAGGCGAAGCATCAAGTGGGGAAGATGGCTTGACGTTACTGCAAGAAAAGCGTCCCGATGTGGCGTTGGTAGACATTCGTCTACCAGACATCAGCGGAACGGAAATCTGCCAGAAAGCCTATGAAGAGGGCTGGCAGACAGCCATTGTGGTAATCACCGCACTGCTCGACTGGCGGCTGGTTAAGACTTGTCTCCATTGGGGCGTACGCGGGTATTTGCTTAAAGGCGCGGGAGAACTAAACCTGAAAAACAATCTGCTTGCGGTCATGCGTGGTGAGACGGTTCTGGATCCCAAAGTCGTTAATATGTTGACCGCCTATGTAAAAAAACAAGCCCCAAAAGAAAGCGGCGAAGTTCTCACCCCCAGAGAAATGGAAATTCTCCGACTGATATCCCAAGGGTTGAGTAATCGGGAAATTGGGGAAAAAATCTATCTGAGTCAAGGGCGGGTAAAAGACCACGTACACAGTATCCTACAAAAACTGAACACCAAAAATCGCGTAGAAGCCATTTTGATTGCCGCCAAATCAGGCCTGCTCTAGAAAAAACAGCCAGTTGGGGGTATTGGATTCGGCCACCTGGTTGTTGACTTCATTGTTTGCCATTCTTATACTGATAAAACCAACGCAGTCCACCACCTTGCCTCCGTTTTCTTGCGGGTGGCATACATCTATTCCACTGAAACATCCAACAAACCACCATACGAAGACCCAGCCTGCGTATCAATGTATCAATGGCTGCTTTGTCAGAGGAGAAAGGAGACCGTTATGGAATTGATCTCAATTCGTTTGTTCATCTTCTTTGGAGGCACAGTATGAAAACAGTCTTCGTTAACCCTGAAAGATGTATTGGCTGCCGGCATTGCGAAGTCGCCTGTGCCATTGAACATTCCCAGACAAGAGAAGTGCTTACGGTTTTCTTTGAAGACCCTCTTCCCCAGCCACGCATCCATGTTGAGCCTGGTATTGATTTCACCACATTTCCCAACAAATGCCGCCATTGCAACCCGGCTCCCTGTATGCAGGCTTGTCCGACAGGAGCCTTATACCGCGATGGTACCACTGGGTCGGTGCTGCTGGATGGTTATAAATGTATTGCCTGCAGCATGTGCGCCATCGTATGCCCCTTTGACGTCATTACTTTCCACAAAACCTGGAACGTCAAAGTAGAGCATGAAATCAATTTCAAGTGTGACCACTGCGTTGAACGACAAGCACGGGGGGAGGTTCCTGCTTGTGTAGAAGCCTGCAAGACCGATGCGCTGATATTTGGCGAAATCAACGAACTTACCAAGCAAGGACGTCAGGATTTCACTTTGCGTTTGACATCCAACGCGGGACGGGTAGATGAAACGCCCTCGTTGCCTGCAAGCGTGAAGATGTCGCGCGACATGAACGCTAAACTCAGTAAGTTTAGTCCATTGGAATAAAACGGAACTTATTCAGGAGAAAGCCTTATGAGCAAGAAAAAAGATGTCAACTTCTATTTTTCAGCCAAAGAGATTGCCGAAGAGCGGACCATTGACCCTGCGGCGCAAGAAATGATGGTCAAGGCTATGGAAGACGGGGTGGAAACCGTTTGGGAGCGCCTGGCCAAACAACAACCACAATGTGGCTATGGACAAATGGGTATTTGTTGCACCAACTGCGCCATGGGCCCTTGCCGCATTGATCCTTTCGGGAACGGGCCGGATAAAGGCGTGTGTGGCGCTACCGAAGACACCATCGTGGCCCGTAACCTGGCAACGATGCTGGCGACCGGCGCCGCATCCCACTCGGATCATGGTCGTGAGATTGTCGAGGTGGCCTATGAGACCGCTCTCGGAAATACACAGGGATACGAGATTACCGATGTAGAAAAACTCAAACGGGTCGCTACAGAATATGGCATTGATACGGACCGCAGCAAGGAAGAAATCGCCCGTGACTTGGCCCTCGCCATGTTGGAAGAATTCGGCACGATAAAAAACAGTATCCAACTGGTTGAACGGGCTCCTGAACCGCGTAAAGAATTATGGCGCAATCTTAACATCATGCCCCGCAGCGTGGACCGCGAAATTGTCGAGATCATGCACCGTGTCCACATGGGCGTCGATACAGACTACGTCAATATCCTGCTCCAGGCGCTGCGGGCATCTTTGTCCGATGGCTGGGGCGGCTCGATGATGGCAACCGAATTTTCCGATATCCTCTTTGGCACACCAGAACCGAAAGAATCCTGGGTAAATCTGGGAGTGCTCTCACACGATGAAGTCAACATCGTGCTTCATGGACATAACCCTGTGCTCTCCGAGATGATTGTCAAGGCATCCCGGGACCCTGAACTGGTAGCCCTGGCAAAAGAAAAGGGCGCCAAGGGTATTAACCCGGTTGGCATGTGTTGCACAGGTAACGAATTGCTGGTGCGGCAGGGCGTCCCCATTGCGGGCAATATGCTCAACCAAGAAATGGCGCTGGTTACTGGCGCAGTCGAAGCGATGGTTGTCGATTACCAATGTATTTTCCCCAGCATCCCAGAGACTGCCAAGTGCTACCATACCCAGGTGATCTCCACATCGGAGAAGGCAAAATTCCCTGGTGCGATTCATAAGGAATTTCACCCCGCAACCGCATTGGATACCGCGAAGGAAATTGTCCGTATGGCAGTTGAGAACTTCCCCAACCGCAACCCTGGACGCGTGAAAATCCCCAATGAACCTGTCAAACTGGTGGCCGGTTTCTCGGTGGAGGCCATTTTGGGCGCCTTGGGCGGTACGCTCGATCCCTTGCTGGACGCTATCAAGTCCGGTCAGATTCGCGGTGCGGTCGGTATTGTGGGGTGCAACAATCCCAAAGTCAAGCAAGATTACGCCAATGTGACCTTGGCGAAACGGTTGATTGAGAAAGACATCCTGGTACTGGAAA
>JAADGN010000052.1:0-61710 GCA_013152325.1 Chloroflexota bacterium | reverse complement strand
GCGGCCGTCGCCAGCGGCAAAGCGGGATTGCTGGTTCCCGAGGCCGCTGATATGGCCGGGCCTGGGCTGGGTGCTGTGGCCAAGGCATTGGGCATCCCCCCTGTATTGCACGTCGGCTCTTGTGTAGATAACAGCCGCATTTTGGTCATCGCTGGTGCGCTGGCAAACGCGTTAGGAGTGGACATCAGCGCGCTGCCATTGGCTGGGGCCGCCCCGGAGTGGTATTCGCAGAAAGCCGTTTCGATTGGCGCTTATTTTGTGGCATCTGGTGTCTTTACCGTATTGGGATTGCCGCCGCGCATTTATGGTAGTCCGGCTGTCACTAATTTGCTCGCCAACGGACTCAATGACGTGGTCGGAGCGGCTTTTGCTATCGAACCCGATCCAGAAAAGGCCGCCGATATGATTGCCGAACATATCGAGAAGAAGCGTTCCGCGCTAGGTATCTAAGACGCCACTATAACGAGTTGGACAGCCATATATGGCTGTCCAACTCGTCTCGATTGAATGGTAAAACATGCCAAATCCATCTCCGCAACGCAAAAAGATATTTGACGCCGCTGATAGTTTTAAAGACCAAACGCCATCGCGGCAGGAAAAAGGTTTCAGAGTCGTCATCACCGGCAAGGGTGGTGCGGGAAAAACGACTACCACTGCCTTGCTTGCGCGCATGTTGGCGCGCAAAGCCTACCGCGTTTTGGCCGTAGATGAAGACCCACAAATAAACCTGCCCTATGCGCTGGGCTTCGACTTGGCACATGCAGATCAAATTGTCCCGCTGACGAAGAATCTGGACTATATTGAGGAAAAGGTGGGAGCCCGTCCCGGTGAGGGATGGGGATTGATGCTTCGTTTGAATCCCAATGTTGATGACGTTGTGGAGCGTTTTGGCGTCAGCGGGCCTGATGACGTCAGTTTATTGGTCATGGGAACGGTGGTCCAGGCGGCTACGGGTTGTCTGTGTCCGGAAAATGCCTTGCTTGATTCGGTGGTCAAATACATCAACCTGCGCGAAGGGGAAATCATTCTGATGGACACACAAGCCGGCGTGGAGCACTTTGGGCGCGCACTAGCGCAGGGTTTTCGCCAGGCTGTCATCATCACGGATGCTACTTTCAATGCGATCCAAGTGGCTTTGCAATCAGCCAAATTGGCCCATGATCTGGGAATCCCTTACTTGCATCTGGTCATCAACCGCGTGCGCAATGAACGCGACCGGGAAAAAGCCAATCGCTTGATCCCCGCCGGTCTTTTTACAGACACATTTTATCTCCCCTACGAAGACCGCTTGCTTGATTTCGAGCCGGATGTTGCTCCTTTGCTAGATATGGATTCCGAAATGGTCTCACAAGTTGAGGCGTTGTGTGCGGCCATTGAGAAATACGGGTTGAAAGAGGTGTAAGATGCGCGTTGTTATTATTGGGAGCGGCCCGGCGGGGGTCACAGCTGCTGAAACCTTGCGTACAGAAGGATTCAGAGATGAAATCGTTCTGTTCTCCGGCGAAGATTCTCCACCTTACGCGCCAGCAGTATTGGCGTCATTCTTCGAAAAGGGGGACGAGGTGATTTACTGGAAAGGACGAGATTTTTGTCAACGCTACGACGTCACCTGCCGTCGCGCCGAATGGGTAGATGCTGTCCGTCCCAAAGACAAAATGCTCATTACCCGGAAGGGTGAACAAGTATCCTATGACAAGTTAATTATTGCCACGGGCAGCACGCTTTATGCCCCAATTGCCTGCCATTGTACCGAACCGCTTGAACCCGGACAGCAGCGCTTCTACAACTTCAAATCCATGTCTGCCGCATTGCAGATCCAGGAACGCATTCGACGGGGCGAGGTCAACAACGCGGTGGTCGTAGGAGCCGGGCTCCATTGGTACGGAGATTGCCCTGATATTGGCCGACGCCGGCGTTGCCGTAACTCAGGTTGAAATGACGGGGCGTGTCATGCCGCGTATGCTGGATACCGAAACTGCATCCTATGCCGAAAATGTGATCCGGGAACGGGGCGTTAAATTGCGTCTTAACACCAAGGGGGTGGAATTCCGTGGACGGAAAATGGCTGAAACATTAGTGTTGGAGGACGGCGAAGTATTAAAAGCCGACATGTTCATCGCGGCGACTGGCATCCGCCCCAACGTAGATTTTTTGCGCGATTCCGGATTGCCTATGGTACATGGCTTGCTGGTCAATGACCGGCTGGAGGTCGGCGCGGCGGATATTTACGCGGCCGGCGATGTGGCCGAAACAGTGGACATTGTGACAGGCAAGCGGTATGTTCATGCGTTGCATCTCAACGCTGTGGCGCAGGGTATCCTCGCGGCGCACAATGTTCTGGGATATGGACGCGTCTATCCGGGAGCGGAGAACGTCAATAGCCTCAAACACTTGGGACTGCCTATGGTGGCTGCCGGAGAAATGCAGGGTGATGAAGAAATCAAGGTGAAAGGTCAGGCATTCTTGCGAAAACTTGTGCTTAAAAACAATCGCTTGGTTGGTTTCCGACTAGTTGGCGATATTCGCCATGCCGGGGTCTATCACTCCTTGATACTCAAAAAAGCCGATCTCTCGCGCTACAAAGATCATCTGTTAAATGACGGTTTTGGCGTTGGCCTCATCAACTCGCTGAGCCTGAAGCCCGCCGGGGGGAATTAAGATCGCTGCCTGATCGGCGTTAAAAAAATGGGGGCCTTGTACTGCCTCGCGACGCGCGTGGCAGCTATCCCCCAAATTTTGTTCACACCATCATCCCCTTCGGACGATACTGCAGCGCCTCCGCCAGGTGCGCGGACTGGATCGTCTCCTCCCCGGCCAGATCCGCGATCGTGCGCGCCAGTTTCAGGATGCGGTGATAGGCCCGCGCCGAGAGCTGCAACTGGGACATCGCCGAGCGGACCAGACCCTGACCGGTCTCGTCCAGTTGACAAAAGCGGCGGATCTCGGCGGGACGCATATCCGCGTTGGAGAGCACGTCGTTCGACGCGCCCGCGAACCGTTCCCGCTGCCGCTGCCGTGCAGATTCCACCCGTTCGCGGATTGCTGCGGACGTCTCGCCCAGCCGGTCACTGGACAGTTTCTCGTAATCGACGCGCGGCACTTCGATGTGGATGTCGATCCGGTCGAGCATCGGGCCGGAGATGCGCTTCTGGTAGCGCGTCACCACCGAATGGGAACAGGTGCAGGCTTTGACGGGGTCGCCTGCGTAGCCACAGGGGCAGGGGTTCATGGCTGCCACGAGTTGAAAATTGGCCGGGAAAGTCAACGAGCCTTGTGCCCGGCTGATGGTCACCTGTTTGTCTTCGAGGGGCTGACGCATCACTTCCAGCACGCGCGTGCCAAATTCCGGGAATTCGTCCAGGAACAAAACCCCGCGATGGGCCAGGGAGATTTCTCCCGGATGCGGCCAATTCCCGCCGCCGACCAGACCGGCATGGCTGATCGTGTGGTGCGGCGCGCGGAATGGACGCATGCGCATGAGGGGCGTATCCGCCGGGAGTTGGTCGGCCACCGAGTAGATGCGGGTCACGTCCAGCGCCTCCTCGATGGTCATCTCCGGCAGGATGCCAGGCATGGCGCGCGCCAGCAGTGTTTTTCCCGCGCCGGGCGGGCCGATCATCAACACGTTGTGTCCGCCTGCTGCGGCCACTTCGAGAGCACGTTTGACGTGTTCCTGGCCTTTGATCTCGCGGAAATCGGTCACCGCCGGGATCGGGACATCCTCGCTCGTCACGGGCGGATGCGCCGCCAGCGTCCGTTCGCCGATCAAATGACTGTACAGCGCCGAGAGCGAGGGAACCGGGATCACTTCCAGGTCGGGGATGAGCGCGGCCTCGGCTGCGTCCACCTCCGGGACGAAAATCCGCCTGTATCCCTCCGCACGGGCTGTGGCCGCCATCGGCAGGATGCCGCGCGCGTGGCGGGTCGTCCCGTCCAGTGAGAGTTCGCCTACGACCAGCGCGTCTTGCACGCCGCCGGGCGGCAGCACACCCTGCATCATCAGCACGCCCAAAGCGATGGGCAGATCGTAGGTCGGCCCCTCCTTGCGGACGGAGGCCGGGGCCAGATTGACGATGATTCGTTTGCGAGGGTAGGACAGACCGCTGTTCTTGATGGCAGCCTGGACGCGTTCGCGGCTCTCCTGAACAGCTTTGTCCGGAAGACCGACGATATCCGTGCCCGGCAAACCGCGCGTGGTGTCCACTTCGACCTCGACCACCACGCCCTCCAGTCCGACCACAGCACAGGAGTATACGCGAGCTAGCATGAGCCCAGTTTAGATGAAAATCGGTGGAAAGTCAATTGGGATACCGTTGTTTGGCCGCAGAATTGCCTTGCGTGGATGTCAGTTTTTTGCTTGACTTCCATCTCGAAAAAATGTACACTGTAATCGTACTGGGGAGTAGCCGCCTGCCACTTGCAGGTCGAATTATCGTCAGGACAGAGTCGAAAGGCTCTCGGTAATTCGTGCGCTTCTAAAGCGATTGGCGAGACCATCACATGTTTGTATGTGGTGGTTTCTTTTTTAAGGCTGCTCTCGGAAACGGCCAAGGAGTTGACCTATGAAACTGTCTTTGAAACTAGCCTGGCGCAACATCTGGCGCAACCGGCGGCGGACACTCATCGTCGTGATGGCGATGGGCATGTGCATGGCCCTGCTGGTTCTATACGACGGCCTGTTGGCCGGGTTCGAGCAGGCCGTTTACGGGAACGCCATCAAACTGATGGGCGGGAATATTCAAGTCCACGCCGCCGGTTATGGCGACAAGACCAGCCAGACGCCGCTTTTGCCAATAGAAAATTCCGAAGCTGTTGTCGAGGCCGCAATGGGGCAGCCGAACGTGGTCGCTGCACTGCGGCATATCAACACGGGCGGCATGACCAGCAACCGCACAGGCGCTTTTCCCGTCAGTATTACCGGTATCGAACCGGAACAGGAAGCTGCAACCAGCCTGATCGCACAAAATATCGTCGCCGGGCGTTACCTGGCTGCTGACGATGGCGACGTGATCCTGATCGGACGCGGACTGGCAGATGCGATGGAGCTCCGCATTGGAGACCGCATTACCCTGGTCGGACGCGCCACACACGAGCAGATGCGCCGCCGCACAATGACGGTGACAGGCATCTACGATATCGGCATGCCGTCCATCGAGAAACGTACCGTTTACATCTCTTTGAGCGAAGCGCAGCAGCTATACGGACTGGACGATCAGGTCACCGAAGTGGTTATCCTGCTGGCGCAAGTTGGTCAGGAGGCGCCGGTGGTCAGCGCGCTGACTTCGACACTGAGCGGCTACGAAATCACCACCTGGGAGACGTCCATTCCCGAACTCAGCCAAACCATTGCGATGAAATCCGCCATTATGACCATTTTTGGCATAGTCCTTTTGGGGATCGCCGCCATTGGTATTTTCAACATCCTGCTGATGGCCGTCTACGAACGCACACGCGAGATCGGCCTGCTCGGCGCGATGGGACTGAAGCCGCGCCAGATCACGCTGCTCTTCCTGCTGGAAGGTATTTTGATCGGCCTGGTAGGCGCGGTCTTTGGCGCCATCTTGGGTGTGGCCCTCAACGGCCTCCTCGGTTATTACGGAATCGATTACAGCCAATTTGCAGACCTTACCGACTACATGGCGCTGCTGGGCGGGAAAGTCTACCCCACCATTGTGCCTGGCATGATCTTCCAACGCGCCCTGACGGTTGCGGTCATCGCGGCCATTGCCGCGCTCTATCCGGCGCTTGAAGCTGCGCGACGCGAGCCAGCCGAAGCCCTGCACTACGTATAGGAGGCCGATCATGCTGCAACTATTCAAGATGGCTTACCGCAATCTAGGACGCAACCGCCGCCGCACCTTCTTCTCGGTATTGGCCGTGGCAGTGGCTTTGGCCTTGCTGCTCATGATCGCTGCGATCTTGGAAGGGGAGATGCGCGGCGCCATCGATCTGAGCATCCGCCTGCACACCGGGCATTTGCAGATCCGGGCCAAATCCTATGAAGAGGAAAAACTCAGCCTGGCCTGGGATGACCTGGTCGAAAACCCTGAGCAGATCGTCACGCAACTCGAAGCGCTGGAAGAAGTGAAAGCCGCCGCGCCGCGCCTGAACGCCAGCGGCATCATCGCGACCAGGGATGAGTCGGTGGGCGTGCAGGTGATCGGCATCGATCCGCTTTCTGAGACCAACGAGCCCTTCTATCAAGGCATGGTCGCCGGCGAATATCTCACCCCGGATGATCGTGAGGGCGTCATCATTGGTCTGCCGTTGGCCGAAAAATTGGATCTGAAGGTTGGCGACACGATCAACCTGCTGGTCAACACATCCAATGGCGACGTGGACGAGCAGCTCTTCACGATCCGCGGCCTGTACTCAACCGGTACGCCCGGCTATGACAAGAGCACCATCTTCATGCCGCTTGCCAAGGCGCAGACCTTTACCCGCACCGAAGGACATGCCAGCCTGATCTTTATCCTGCTGAACGATATTGACCAGACCGATGCCGTGGCGGCTGCCCTGCAATCCTCACAATACAAGATAGAGACTTGGCGCGAAATGAACAAGCTGTTTGTCCAGATGACGGGTTTTGCCAATGTCTACATGGCCTTTCTCAACCTGATCGTTCTGGGCGTGACGGCCACTGTGATCACCAACACGCTGTTGATGGCCGTCTTCGAACGCACCCGCGAGATGGGTATCCTGACCGCCATTGGCATGAAAGGACGGCAGCTCATTGCCCTGTTCATGGCCGAGGCCGGCTTCCTGGCTGTGGGCGGCATCATTTTTGGATTGCTCCTGGGTTGGCCCCTCGTAGCCTACTACACCAAATATGGCATCTACTTTGGCGATATGGGCATGACCGGCATCATCTTCGGAGACACGATCTACGCTCATCTGACCGTAAGCGACACGGTCATTCTGATAATTATGGCTTTCGTCATTACCCTCCTGGCTGCGCTATATCCCGCGATCGTAGCATCCCGCCTGGAACCGGTTGAAGCCTTGCACAGCTAGAAAAGGAGAATCCCATGGAAGTCACAAAACTTACTGACGTAACCCGCGTATATAAAATCGGTGAAGTTGAAACCCACGCCCTGCGCGGCATCAATCTGACGATTGGAGATGGCGAATTCACCACGCTGGTTGGCCCATCCGGCTCGGGCAAAACCACCCTGCTGCAATTGATCGGCTGCCTGGATCAACCTACGAGCGGGAGCATCTATCTCCGCGGAGAGGACGTGACCCGTCTCAACCGCAATCAGCGTGCAGACCTGCGGAAAGCCAAGATAGGGTTCATCTTCCAGTTCTTCGCCCTGATCCCCACCCTGACGGCTTATGAAAACGTCGAAATGCCCTTGCTTCTGAGCGGTCAGAACAATGGTCGGCGTAAAACGCGCGTCATGGAATTGCTGGATGCGGTTGGGCTGTCCGACCGCGCCCACCATCGTCCGGACCAGCTCAGCGGCGGGGAACAGCAGCGCGTCGCGGTGGCGCGCGCGCTCGCCACGAACCCGGTCCTGGTCCTGGCCGATGAGCCGACGGCCAACCTGGATACCGCGAACGGCGACCAGGTTATGGAAATCATGCAGAAGCTGAACCAGGAGACCGGCACGACTTTCATCTTTGCCACCCACGACCCGCGCGTCATCAAATATGCCCGTCGGGTGGTAACATTGTGTGATGGACTCGTCGTCGAGAACAACACTGCAAAGAAAAAAGACTAGGAGATATACGATGAGATCAAGCCGCTGGATTTTGATCCTGACTTTGTCGGGAATGCTGATACTCTCCGCCTGCAACGGGGCAGCCGCTACCCCGTCCCCCGCCATCCCAACCGTAAACCTGGATAGTGGTTCAGACCAGACCGCCGGCAGCGGCAGTGTGGTCGCTTCAGGAGTGATCGTTCCGGCGCAGGAGGCGCAGTTGAGTTTCACCATCGCCGGACGCGTCCAAAGTGTGGACGTGAAAGTCGGCGACCGGGTGAAAGCGGGCCAGGTACTTGTCGGCCTGGACACCGCTGTGCTGGAAGCCAAGGTTGCCCAAGCCGAGGGTGCGCGCCAAACCGCGCAGGCCTGGTTGGATTATCTAAACCGCGTCGGCACGGCCCACGAACACCGTGAACGTGCGGAAGGGGATGTTGCCCAGGCCGAAGGCGCGCTGGCCGCCGCCCAGGCCGCACTGGCTCAGGCCACCTTGACCGCGCCGATCGACGGCACCGTCGTCGCTTTGGATATCATCCCCGGTGAAACGGTAATGCCTGGACAAATTATCGGTATCGTCGGGACACTGGATCGCCTGCAAGTTGAGACGACCGATTTGAGCGAGCGCGACGCGCCCAACGTCAACGTGGGGCAGCCCGCCACGGTCTACGTCGAGGCGCTGGATATGGACGTCGGCGGCAAGGTGGTCGCGATATCCCCCATGGCCGATACGATCGGCGGGGACGTGGTATACAAAGTGACCGTTCGACTGGACGAGCAGCCGGAAGGCCTGCGCTGGGGGATGAGCGTCAACGTTGAAATCAGGGAAGAAACACGCTAAACCCCCATTGTCCAAGCGCGATGATGAGTAGAAGCAACGCTGCAAAAATGGAGCGGGACGGTCTGCCTCTTTGGAGGCGCATCGTCTCGCTCTTTGGCTGGACGCGACACAGCACCATTTTGTTCAGCGCTTTCCTGCTTACCGTTGGCCTGATCGTTTACGTCTGGTGGCCGTTGGCGGAGGAAGTGCTCTCCTATATTGATTGGACTGGCCCCTGGTGGCGTTACATGGATTGGCTGCTGCTGGGCATCTTTCTCTTCATGTCCCTGATGATCATGGCCCGCGCCGACCTGCGCATCGATGCACAGATCATCTTCGTCGCCACGTTGGGCGGGTTGGTGATCGAATCGTGGGGCACGCAGACCAACCTGTGGCATTACTACACCGCCGAACGCCCGCCGCTGTGGATCATCCCGGCCTGGCCCATCGCCACGCTGACCATTGATCGCATGACGCGGCTGCTGATCTTTCTCACCGCCAGGGCGCAGGGCGCACAAAGATTTTCGAAACGACGTGTTGTGTTGAATTTCAAAACCGCGTACTGGGTACTGTTCGCCGGCTTTTACGCCCTGATGCTCTCTTTCGTCGCCCCCACGATGGACAAATCCTACACCTTGGCCGCGCTGCTTCTGTGCGCGCTCTTTATCCTGACGCCCACCGACCACCGTCTCGCTTTCCTGACATTCGTCGCCGGGGCCGGACTGGGTTATTTCCTCGAATTGTGGGGCACCACCCGTGAGTGCTGGACCTACTACACCCACGAGACCCCGCCGCTTTTCGCCGTCCTGGCGCACGGTATGGCCGCGGTCGCCTTTTGGCGGGCGGGATTATCGCTCAAGGTTGTCTGGGGGAAATTGAAATCCGCGTTCGTCCTGAGCCGACGTGTGTTGCGCGCCGATTGACCCTTGTCCCTGGAGCGGGACGACGCTTGCCCCCGCGCTCGCCCTGCAGACGTATATCTTCGCCTCGAGCCCGGACTTGAGCCGGTATGCCGTTTCGACGGCCTGGGCAAAGGCCTCAACATTTCCCGTTTTCACCAACGCGACGGCCGCGCCGCCAAAGCCTGCGCCCGTCATCCGAGCGCCGTAGCACCCCGGCTGTGCTTGCGCAATCTCCACGATCCAATTGAGCGCATCGTTCGTGACCTCGAAATCGTCCCGCAGACTGGCGTGACTCTCGTTGAAAAGTTCCCCCATCCGGGCAGCATCTCTACTGCGCATGGCTGCCGTTGCATCCAGCACGCGCTGATTTTCAGTCACCACGTGTCGTGCACGACGGAATACCACCTCTTCCAATCCGCTTCTTCCTGCCTGCAGCATGTTCCAGTCCACATCCCGCAACGCTTTCACCCCAAACGCCCGCGCCGCCGCCTCGCATTGTGCGCGTCGTTCGTTGTAGGCCGAAGCAACCAGTCCGCGCCGCGTGGACGTATCCAACACGACCACGGCCACATCCGGCGGCATCGGGACGTGCCTGAAGGACAGCGTGCGGGCGTCGAGAAAGAGCGCGTGCCCGGCGACGGCCGCCGCGCTGACCATCTGGTCCATAATGCCGGATCTGACGCCGACCCATTCGTTTTCCGCCGTTTGCCCGATCCTTGCCATGCGCGCCGCGTCCCATTCGAAGCCGGAGACCGCCGCGAAGGCGCGCGCCGCGGCCATCTCCACCGCTGCGGAAGACGACAGCCCCGCGCCGATGGGCACGTCCCCCGTCATCACCCCTTCCCAACCCGTCAGCCTGCAACCTGCGACCTGTAACCCCCAGGCCACGCCTTTCAAATATTCGGCCCAGCCCCTGCTCTTTTGCAAATCATCCAGAGCGAACTCAACCGTCTCGCCGAAATCCAGCGAATGGACGACTACAAGTTTGTCCGCGCGCGGACGCAGCGCGATCCACACCGCGCGGTCAATCGCCATCGGCAGCACGAAACCGTCGTTGTAATCGGTGTGCTCGCCGATCAGATTCACGCGTCCCGGCGCGCGGACGAGGAACTCCGGCGCGGCGTCGAAACGGGTTAGGCAGGCCTTCGGCAGACGTTGTCGGATTGTCATGGGGAGTTTATGGGCTGGTCCTGCGAGGCTCTTGTCGCGGCTGGTTACGATGCCTTGCATCATGACCAGTCGTAAACAGCATGGCGTCAATTGCTCTTTCCTCGTGTTCTTCGCAGCTCAAAATAAGACGCCTCTACTCACAAACCAAAAGTACTACTTGCTTTTTGCCCCTTTTTCATGTAAAATGTGGGGGAAAGTGGGAGAAAGTGGAGGAAACATCCACAATTTCCCCAGGAACGCCGGAACCCCCGGCGTTCGGCGCATTAATAGGCAAGGTAGAACAAATGTTCCTGGGCCAATACCAACACTCGCTCGACGCAAAAGGACGTCTTACCGTTCCGGCACGTTTCCGTGACATGCTGGCGGATGGCGCTTTTGTCACCCAGGGCTTTGATCGCTGTCTGATGGTGATGACGCCCGATTATTTTGAACAGGTATACGAGCGCATCAATGCCATGAACCTGGCCGACCCCACCGCCCGCTTGCTGCGCCGCTTGATCCTCTCCAACGCCTATCCTGTCGAAGCGGATAAAGCTGGGCGCATCCTCCTGCCGCAGAACCTGCGTCAGTTCGTCGGCCTTGATGGCGAGGCCGTGGTTGCCGGGCAGGGCGATTACTTCGAGATTTGGACGCCGGCCCAGTGGGACGAACAGATGACCCAAATCCAGAACACTGAGGCCAACAACCAGCGCTTCTCGGCCCTCGATCTTTCCAACCAATAAGATGGCCACAGCGCCGCACGCTCCTGTTCTTTACCATGAGATTATACACGCGTTGCAACCCAAAAGCCCAGGCTGTTATGTCGACGGGACAGTGGGCGCGGGCGGACATGCCCGCGGTATTCTGGAGGCCTGCGCACCAGAAGGGCGCCTGCTCGGTCTCGACGTAGACCCGCAGGCGCTTGCGCTCGCACGTGAGACCTTGGCTCCTTATGTGGAGCGCGTCCGACTGGTCCAGGCCTCCTACACCTCCCTTGCACGCATCCTGTCAGATGAAACCAACTGGGCATCTGTGCAAGGCATCCTGCTCGACCTGGGCGCATCTTCGATGCAGTTCGATACGCCGCAGCGGGGCTTCTCCTTCCAGGCGGACGGGCCGCTGGACATGCGTTTCGACCCGTCCAACCCGCGCAGCGCGGCCGACCTGGTCAACCACCTGCCGGAAGCCGAACTGGCGGACATCATCTACCGTTACGGGGAGGAACGCGCCGCACGGCGCATCGCGCAGGCTCTCGTCCGGGCGCGGCCGCTTCGCACGACCCGTCAACTGGCCTCCGTCATCGAAAGCGTCATCCCCCGCCGCGGCAGACGGGTGCATCCCGCCACACGGACGTTCCAGGCGCTGCGCATCGCCGTCAACGACGAGCTGGGCGCCATCGAGCGTGTCCTGCCGCAAGCCCTGGCAGCCCTGGCTCCGGGCGGACGGTTGGCCGTGATCGCCTTCCACTCGCTGGAAGACCGGCTGGTCAAGGAATTCTTCCGCCGGGAGAGCCGAGATTGCATCTGCCCGCCGCGCCAGCCGATTTGCACCTGTGGACATGTCGCAACGCTCAAAGAGATTGTCCGTAAGCCGATCCGTCCCGGTGAGGCCGAAGTAGAAGAGAACCCGCGTGCGCGCAGCGCACGTTTGCGAGTAGCCGAGAAACTGCCGACTAACGACTGACGACCAACAACAAATACTATGTCTCGCTTCATGCACGCTTACCGGCAAGCCCCCTGGCGCACCCGTCGTCAAACGATCGGGCTGTTTCTGGCTGTCTTGGTCTGTGCGAGCATGGTTGCGGCCCTGTATCTCAGCGTGACATCGCGAACGGCCATCATCGGCCGCGAGATCCAATCCCTGGAATCTGAGATCAGCGCCAATCGGCAGCGCAACGCGGACCTGGAGACCCGTTTGGCGGTCTTGCTTTCCAATCGGGAAACGGAACGCCGCGCCCGCGAACAGGGTTTCCGCCCGGCCAGCCCCGATGAAATACACTATCTGGTTGTGCCAGGGTACGTCCCGCCGCAGCCAGTCAGCCTGGCTGCCAGACCCGATCTGCGGGTCAATGCGCCGACGATACCGCCGGAGTACACCCAATCGCTGTTCGAATGGTTCGATGAACAAATGCGGGCTTCCACGTCATCGTCAAGCCCGGTGGGGGCATCACAATGAGAAAGCAATATGCCTGGCGTTCACTTGCCCTGGCCGTCTGTTTTGCCGTGATCGGCCTGTCCGTCATCGCCCAGATGGTGCGCATCCAGAACAGCGAGGAAGCCGATTTTTTCCGCAAGCGGTTCGATCTCTACGCCAGCAAGGTGGAAACCATCTACCCGGCGCGCGGCGAGATATACGACCGCAACGGCCACCTGCTGGCGGGCAACCAGATCGTTTACGAAATCGGCGTTACCCTGGAAGCTGTTCAGAACCCGGCGACGATCGCACAGGCGCTCACCGGTGTGCTGGGCGTGAATTACGAGGAAATTTACACCGCCATCACCGAGCCGCCCGAAGGCCAGGTTTATCTCGCGCTGGCAGACTTTGTTCCTGCTGACCAGGCTACGGCGTTGCAGCAACTACAGGAAAATCTGGACGCCCAGCCTGACGACGGCGCACCCGAACGTCCCAGCCTGGCCGGGTTGGTATTCAAGCAACACCTGGCGCGCAGTTATCCGGAAAACTCGCTCGGATCCAACGTGATCGGTTTCGTCAACTACGAGGGACGCGGATTCTTCGGCGTCGAAGGGAAATACGATGACTTGCTGGCCGGCAACTCGGTCGATGTCTGGGTCCCGGTCGACCCGTATCGTGTGGAGGAGATCCCCCAGGTCCCCGATGGGACCACGCTGATCCTGACCCTCCATCGTGAGCTGCAAGCCGCCGCCGAACAAATCCTCGATCAGGCGTTGTCCGATTATGGCGCCGCATCCGGGACGATCGTCGTCATGGATCCGCGTCACGGCGAAATCCTGGCCATGGCCTCCACGCCGCGGCTGAATTTGAACGAATTCGGGAACTACGCGCAGTTGTTCGACAATACCAGCGAATTCAACCGCGCGATCAGCATGCCCTACGAACCGGGGTCGGTTTTCAAAATCCTGACCATGGCCGCCGCGCTGGATGCAGGCGTCGTTCAGCCGGATACCACCTTTCTGGACACCGGAGCCATCATGGTCGGCGGCGCAAAAATCGAGAACTGGGACAAACGGCCCTGGGGTTTGCAAGACATGACCGGCTGTTTGCAGCACTCGCTCAACGTTTGCATGGCATGGGTCGCGCTGCAGATGGGGCCGCAGACCTTTTACGAGTATATGTCGTCCTTTGGCATCGGACACCCCACCGGCATCGATCTGTTGGGCGAAGCGGCCGGCAGGCTGAAGATCCCGGGCGACGCGGACTGGTATCCGGTTGACCTGGGGACGAACTCGTTCGGTCAGGGCGTCGCGACCACACCCGTCCAGATCATGATGGCGGCCTCTGCCATTGCCAATGACGGCAAGATGGTCACGCCGCACGTTCTGTACGGCATGGTCCGGGACGGAGAGCAATATAACATCCCGCCGCAGGACGCGGGGACGCCCATCTCGGCAGAGACAGCCCACGTTTTGAACAATATGCTGGCTGTTTCGCTGGAAAACGAATCTTCGGAAGCGCTGCTGCCCGGTTACCGACTGGCCGGCAAGACCGGCACGGCACAAATCCCGACGCAGTACGGATGGTACGCGAGCGGCGTGACAAATGCATCTTTCATCGGGTGGGGACCGGTTGATGATCCCCGTTTCATGATCTACGTCTGGCTGGAAAAGCCGACCACTTCGATCTGGGGTTCGGATACGGCTGCGCCCGTTTTCGCCCAGGTCGCCGAGAAGACCGTTTTGCTGCTGAACATCCCGCCGGATAGTGTTCGCCAGCAGTTCGCCACACGTTAAAGGATGGAACCTTGCTGACACTGGCCGATGCCATTGAAGCCCTGACGAATGTTCGCCCGGAGACGACCGCCCAGGTCATCACCGAGGCGGCCATCGATTCGCGTCAGGCCATCCCGGGCTCAATGTTCGTTGCCATCCCCGGCGAGCGCGTGGACGGCCATGATTTCGTCGCGGATGCCTTCCAGCGCGGGGCTTCTTTCGCATTGATCCAGCATGAACTCCCCGAGGCGTTCCCCGTACTGGACCTGCGGCAGGCTTTCTCCCCTGAAATGCTGGGCGGCCTGAATCCGCCCTTCTGCCTGTGGGTCGAGAACACGCTCTCCGCCCTGCAGCAGATCGCCCGCTTCTGGCGGCGCAAACTTGACCTGCGCGTGATCGGCATCACCGGCAGCGTCGGCAAGTCCACGACCAAAGAACTGGCGGCCGAGGTGCTCAGCCAGCGCTACCACACGTTGAAGAATCCCGGCAACCTGAACAACGAAATCGGCCTGCCGCTGACCATCCTGCGCCTGGGTTCCGGCTACGAGCGCGCCATTCTGGAAATGGGTTTCTATGTTCCGGGAGAGATTGCCTTTTTGTGCGACATCGCCCAGCCGCAGGTTGGCGTGGTGACCAACATCGGCACCGTCCACGCCGAGCGCGCCGGATCGCAGGAGGCGATCGCGCGCGGCAAATCCGAGCTGGTGCAGGCTCTGCCTCCCGCTCCGGATGGGGTTGCGATCCTGAATTACGACGATCCGTGGGTGCGGAAGATGGCTGAAAAGACGCGCGCCCGGGTCTTCTTTTACGGTTTAAGCCCGGACGCCGACCTGTGGGCGGACGGCGTGGAGGGCCTGGGATTAGAAGGCATCCGCTTCCGCCTGCACTACGGCAACGAGACGCTGCACGTGCGTGTGCCGCTGATCGGACGGCACTCCGTGCATACCGCGCTGCGAGCCGCCGCCATTGGCCTGGTGGAAGAGCTGACCTGGCAGGAGATCTTCGACGGTCTGCGCCAGGGGCACACCCAGTTGCGCTTGGTGGCCGTGCGCAGCGAGAACGGCGCGCTGTTGCTGGACGACACGTACAACGCTTCGCCCGAATCCACGCTGGCAGCCCTCAACCTGTTGAGCGAACTGGACGGACGCAAGATCGCCGTCCTGGGCGACATGCTCGAATTGGGACAATACGAGCGCCAGGGGCACGAATTGGTCGGCCTGCGCGCTGCCCAGGTGGCCGACATCCTGGTCACACTTGGCACACGCGCCCACGTCATTGCCGAAGCAGCCCGCAAAGCCGGGATGAAGAAATCTGCCATTATTGAATTCGAGGAGACAACGCCCATTGTGGATTGGTTGAAAGAAAATTTGACAGACAAAGACGCCGTGCTGATCAAAGGCTCGCGCGGCCTACGCATGGATCGCATCGTCGCCGCGCTGGAGGCGAACGCATGAAGCAGACGTCCTTGGCTTTGAGCCTGGCCGGGCTGAGTTTTATGATGACCGTCATCTGGGGCGGCCCGCTGCTGCGCATCTTGCGCCACTACAAGATCGGCAAGTTGATCCGCTTGGACGAGCCGGGGCACCATGCTGTCAAGATGGGTACGCCCACCATGGGCGGGGTCATGATCATTTTGCCGGTCGTCTTCCTGACCGTGCTGCTCAACACCGTCTCGCTGGTCGGCTTGAGCGGCGTCGGCCGTTCGGTGTTGGTCCCGTTGATCGTCATGCTGGGCTATGCCGTGTTGGGCGCGATCGATGATTGGGAAGGCGTGCGCGGCAAACGTCGCGGCGAGGGGATGCGCGCCCGCACCAAATTTGCCGCCCAGGTTATCCTGGCGGTCGGCACGGCGCTGGTGTTGAAATATATGCTGCACGTGCCCGAACTGTTCATCCCGGGCGTCCAGGGCGTCTTTGACCTGGGTATCTGGTATGTCCCCATTGCCGCCTTCATCATTGTCGGATCATCCAATGCGGTCAACTTCACGGATGGACTGGACGGCCTGGCCGGGCTGATCTCGGCCACCGCCTTTGCAGCTTACGGCGGCATTGCCATGCTGCAAGGACAGGTGTTCCTGGGACGCTTCTGCTTCACGCTGGTCGGCGCGCTTTTTGGATTTTTGTGGTTCAACGTCCACCCGGCAGACCTTTTCATGGGCGATACCGGTTCGCTCTCGCTCGGCGCGACTCTGGCCGTCGTCGCCCTGATGACCGGACAATGGGCCTTGCTGCCGCTCATTGCCATTATCCCGGTCAGCGAGGCGTTGAGTGTCATTATTCAGGTCGGTTATTTCAAACTGACCAAGGGCAAACGTATTTTCAAAATGTCGCCCATCCACCTGCACTTCGAACTGCTTGGTTGGAGCGAAACCCAGGTCGTACAGCGTTTCTGGCTGATCGGCCTGCTGTCCGCCATGATCGGCATCGGACTGGCCTTGGTGTAAAAACAAAAATGGCAAACTGGGACGGTAAACGCGTACTCATTCTCGGCGCTGCCCGGCAAGGGCAGGCTTTGGCGCGCTATCTGGCGCGTCACGGCGCACATGTGACGCTGAATGACCGCCGTCCACCCGAACAGATGCAGGATGCCCAAACCGCGCTGGAAGACGTGAACGTAGAGTGGGCGCTCGGCGGCCATCCGCTCGAACTGCTGACGGATAAAAACCTGGTCTGCCTTTCCGGCGGTATCCCGCTGCATCTGCCCATCGTGCGCGAGGCCCAGCGGCGCGGGCTGCCGCTCTCGAACGACACGCAAATCTTCATGCAAGCCGTCCCCTGCCGGACGATCGGCATCACCGGCTCGGCCGGCAAGACCACCACCACCAGTCTGGTCGGGCATATGGCGCGAGAGGCTCTCCGCGGCACAGCCGGCCGCGTTTGGATCGGCGGCAATATCGGCGATCCGCTCATCAACTATGTGGACGAAATGGGCGCCGAAGACCTGGCGATCCTGGAGATCTCCAGTTTCCAGCTTGAGCAGATGACAGTTTCGCCCGACATCGCTGTGGTGCTCAACGTCACGCCCAATCATCTCGACCGGCACGGCACGATGGAGGCCTACACCCGCGCCAAGGAGCGCATTCTCCAATTCCAGGCAAGGCAGGATGTCGCCATCCTGGGCCGTGACGACCCCGGAGCCTGGGGCTTGCGCGGCGCTGTCCGCGGGAAACTGTTCTCTTTCGGTTTCAGCCCCCTCGCTTCGGGCGATTCGGGGACGTACGTTTTAGACGACTACATTTACCTGCGCGAAAACCGGATGGACATTCCCCTGCTGACCAACGAAGTCATCCACCTGCGCGGCGAACACAACCATTTGAACGTGCTGGCCGCCTGCGCCATTGGCTACGCGGCAGGCTTCCCGCCGGCCGCGATGCAGGCCGCGGTCGCGGATTTTCGCAGCGTTCCCCATCGCCTGGAATTCGTGCGCGAGTGGCATGGCGCGGCCTGGTACAACGACTCGATTGCCACCGCTCCCGAACGGACGATGGCGGCCATCCGCGCGTTTGATGAGCCGATCGTCCTGCTGCTGGGCGGACGGGACAAGAACCTGCCCTGGGGCGCGCTGGCAGAGTTGGTGCACCAGCGTGTGGACCACATTGTTTTGTTCGGCGAAGCGGCCCAGAAGATCGCCACGGTATTGAGCGGAAGCCGTTATGGGGAACGCCCCTACACCATCACCCACTGCGTCGGTCTGGAAGATGCAGTCCGGGCAGCGGCGAAGGTTGCCGAATCCGGTGATGTCGTCCTGCTCTCGCCGGGCGGCACCAGTTTCGATGAATTCCGCGATTTCGAAGCGCGTGGAGAAAGTTTTCGCAAATGGGTACTCGAACTTTCGTGAACAAACCTCCCCACCAGCCTGCGACCCGCAACGCGGCCGCAGTTCGCAGCGGAGATACGCCGCTGCTGCTGACGGTCATTGTGCTGGTCGTGTTCGGCTTGCTGATGCTCTACTCGGCCAGTCTGGACTACTCGCTGAAAATTTTGGGGAAAGCGCCGACGTATATGTTCAACCGTCAATTGCTCTGGCTGGGACTGGGTGTGGTGGTCGCTTTTGGGTTTTCACATTTCGATTATCACCGCTGGCGGCGTTTGAGCGTACCGGCCATGCTGCTTACCATCGCCGCCCTGATCGGCGTGCTGCTGATCAACGAAATCCGCCTGGGCGCAACGCGCACTTTCTACCAAGGCTCGGTCCAGCCCTCGGAACTGGCGAAACTGGTCACGGTGATTTATCTGGCCGTCTGGCTGTACGCCAAACGCGATCAAATCCACGACGTGCAGTTGGGGCTGATCCCGCTAGGCATCATCCTGGGAGTTGTCGGCGGCCTGATCTATTTGCAGCCCGACCTGAGCGCGGCCGGAACCGTGCTCATCCTGGGCGGGATGCTGTTCTTCCTGGCGGGCAGCGACCTGCGTCAGATCATCTTCCTGCTGGTGGCCGCCGTCATCGCTGCCTGGATCGTCGTCCAGTTCAGCTCGACCGGTCAGGAGCGCATCAGCAGTTATTTGACGGGCATCAAAGACCCCACACAGTCATCCTACCACGTGCGCCGTTCGCTGGAGGCCATCGTGAGAGGCAATGTCTTCGGGGTTGGGATCGGACGCGGCAGCACCAAGGTGACCGGCCTGCCCGTCCCGCCCACCGACAGCATCTTTGCCGTGATCGCCGAAGAACTGGGCCTGCTCGGCGCCATTTTCCTGATCGGGCTGTATGGCGTGATGGTTTGGCGCGGCCTGGTCATTGCCCGCCGCGCGCCCGACATGCTCGGCACGCTGCTGGCGACCGGCCTGGTTTTCTGGATTGGCATGGAAGCATTGATCAACATGGCCGTGATGGTCGGCCTGCTGCCGTTTGCAGGGAACGCGCTGCCCTTTATCAGTTCGGGCGGTTCGAGCCTGACGGCTTCGCTGGCCGCAATTGGTATCTTGTTGAACGTGTCCCGCCAACGCGGCGAGGGCGCAACGACTGACGACGACTGGAGAGCATTTGATGCGACTTCTGATCTGCGCCGGCGGAACCGGCGGCGGCGTGTACCCCGCGCTCGCCATTCTCAACGCCGAAACGCTCGAACGCTCGAACGTTGAAACGTTGTGGGTAGGCGGAGTCGGCGGTATGGAGGCTGAACTGGTCAAACGGCAGGGTATCCCTTTCGATGCTATTCCGGCTGCTGGTCTGCACGGCGTGGGGCTGCGCGCCCTGCCCGGCAACCTGCTCCGCTTGACGCGCGGTGTGCTGGCCGCCCGCCGCATCCTGCGCGAGTTCAAACCGGATGTGCTCCTCTTCACCGGCGGATACGTGGCCGTTCCGATGGCTTTGGCCGGGTGGCGGATTCCGAGCCTGCTCTACGTCCCCGACATCGAGCCGGGCCTCGCGCTCAAGTCCCTGGCCAGCTTCGCCGACCGGATCGCTGTCACCGCCGAGGAGTCTGCCCGCTTCTTCCCGAACCGCGAGCGTGTCGTCACGACGGGCTACCCGGTGCGCGCCGACCTGTCCGTTTGGACGAAAGAAGCCGCCCTCGAGAAACTTGGCCTGACGGACGACTTGCCCGTCCTGCTGGTTTTCGGCGGCAGCAAGGGCGCCCGTTCGATCAACACGGCCCTGCTGGCAAACTTGAATCCGCTGTTGGAAATCGCGCAGATCGTGCACATCAGCGGCAAACTGGATTGGCCGACAATCGAAGCGGCGCAAAAGGAACTCCCGCCGCAGATGGCCACCCGCTACCACGCGTTCGCCTATCTGCACGAGGAGATGGGCGCGGCATTGGCCGCCGCAGACCTGGTGATCTCGCGGGCGGGCGCCTCCGTGCTGGGCGAATTTCCGCTCTTTGGCCTGCCGGCGCTGCTCGTCCCGTACCCTTACGCCTGGCGCTACCAGAAGGTCAACGCAGACTTTTTGAGCCAGCGCGGCGCAGCCGTCACGATCGAAGACGCCGCGCTCGAAGCAGAACTCGTGCCCACTGTGAACGACCTTCTGGAGAATCCGGACAAACTGGAAGCCATGCGCATCGCCATGCGGAATCTGGCACATTCCCGGGCGGCGGCCGAAATCGGCTCGCACCTGCTGACGCTTGCCAGAAAGAGATAAACAACTATGGTCAGTCTTGTTTTCGTCTTCTACATGTTTGTCACGCTATTCGCTGTTATCGGCGCGATGCGCGGCTGGGCCAAGGAGTTGTTGGTCACCTTCAGCGTCATTCTGTCATTGGCCTTCAGCCAATTGATGGAACAATATGTGCCCTTTGTCAAAGACATCGCCCAAAGAGCGCTCGACCCGAATGTCATCCTCCCGACGCCTGACACCAGATCGCTGTTCTGGATAAGGACGGTGATATTGATCGTTCTGGTCTTCTTTGGCTACCAAACGGTCAATTTGCCGAGACTTTCCGCCAAGGCCATCCGCGAACGTTTGCAAGACCTCCTGCTGGGTTTCGTCCTGGGCGGCGTCAATGGGTATCTGGTCGTCGGCTCGCTCTGGTTCTACATGTTCCAGGCGCATTATCCGTTCGATACCATTCTCGACCCTGCCGGGTATCCCGAGTATGCGGATGCCGCCGCAAAAATGATCGCGGTACTGCCTCCCCGTCTGCTGGGCGTGCCGGGCATCTACTTTGCAGTCATTATCGCGTTCATCTTTGTGATTGTGGTCTACATCTAGGATAACAATGACACACGTACACTTCATCGGCATCGGGGGCAGCGGACTCTCCGCGATCGCCCGCCTCCTTCTGGAGAGCGGCTATACGGTCACGGGGTCAGACCGCGTCTTCTCGCCCTTTGCCGCCGACGTGCAGACCGCTGGCGCGACCGTTCACGTTGGGCACGATGCGGCTCACATCGCGGGCGCCGATTGGATCGTGCGTTCGTCAGCTATCCCGGACGACAATCCCGAAGTGCGGGCCGCGCTCGCCGCGGGGATCCCGGTTTTCAAACGGGCCGATTTCCTCGGTCGATTGATGGCCGACAAAACCGGCATCGCCATCGCCGGGACGCACGGCAAGACCACCACCACTGCCATGCTGGCCTGGACGCTTTCCGAGCTTGGTCAGGAGCCATCCTTCATCATCGGCGGCGTGGCGAACAATTTTGGCGTCAACGCCCGCGCGGGCAAAGGCGAGACCTTTGTCATCGAAGCCGACGAATACGACCGCATGTTCCTGGGATTGAAGCCCGTGATCGAGATCGTGACCAACATCGAACACGACCACCCGGATTGCTATCCCACCCCCGAAGATTTCCACGGCGCGTTCCGGGACTTTATGCGGCTGCTGCCTTCGAACGGCATGCTCATCGCCTGTGGAGACGACCCCGGCGCGGCGGCGCTGCTTGCCGATGCGCGCGCGCTGGGCAAGAGGACCATTGCCTACGGGTTCAATGACCGGTCACCAGCGGGTAATGAGCAGCAGGCGCTGGCGCAGGATGTGATGCCCAACGACAAAGGCGGCTTCGATTTCACCTGGCAGTCTGTAACCGTCTCTTTGAAAGTTCCCGGCAAACACAACGTGCTGAACGCGCTGGCTGTCCTGTGTGTGGTGGATCATCTCGGCCTGCCGCTGAACGAGGCCGCAAAAGCCCTGGGATCGTTCACTGGTACGGGACGGCGCTTCGAGTTGTGCGGCGAATCGAAGGGGATCGCCGTCTTCGACGATTATGCCCATCATCCGACCGAGATACGCACCACGCTGGCTGCCGCCCGCGCTCGCTATCCCGAACGGCGCATCTGGGCTGTCTGGCAGCCGCATACCTACTCGCGCACGCAAATGCTCTTCGACGAGTTCACGAAGGCCTTCAAAGACGCGGACGAGGTCATCGTGACCGAAATCTACGCCGCCCGCGAGCCTGAACAGGATTTTTCCGCCGCGCAGCTGGTGAATGCAATGCCCCACCCCGCGGCCCATTTCATCCCGGCCCTGCCGGACGTGAGCAATTATCTGCTTGACCACCTGAAACCCGGCGACGTACTGCTTGTGCTCTCCGCCGGGGATGCCGATCAGGTCAGCGCACAAGTGCTGGCCGGATTACAGGAAAGTGAGGTTCGCCATGTCTGAACCCAAACAACCACGCAAGTTCGAAGCCGAGACGCTCGGTCTGCCGCCGCTCAAGATGGTGTTGGGCAACATTCCTGTTCCCGATCCGGGCAGGAAATCACAGCGCACACAGCGTTCGACAGCCCAGAAACTCCTGGGGAAGTCAGATGCGGTGCTGCGCCTGATCGACCATTTGGTCAACAAGGAATAATTGGTTCCTTGGTGCATTTGTCCATTATTGCATCGGTTACCGACCTGCTAACAATGACTGCCCTGCCTCTCCCCGCCCTGCGTGACGCCTTTGGCGACCGCCTGCAAGAACATGTTTTGCTTGCGGCGTATACATCTGCGCGCATTGGCGGTCCGGCGGACGCCCTGATAATCGTCCATTCGGCGGACGAGCTGGCCGAGACGGTCAGCCGCCTGTGGGAACTGGATCTGCCCTGCGTTTTGCTGGGCGGCGGTTCGAACGTGCTGGTCAGTGACCGGGGCGTACGCGGCGTGGTGGTGCTCAACCGGGCGAAGGCGGTCAGTTTTACGGAGGGTGAAACGCCGTCCGTGTGGGCGGAATCGGGCGCGGTGTTCAGCAACCTGGCGCATCGCGCCGCGGCCAGGGGACTGGGCGGCCTGGAATGGGCAGCCGCCATCCCCGGCACGGTCGGCGGCGCGGTGTATGGCAACGCCGGAGCCTTCGGCGGCGACATGGCTGGCAGCCTGGTCCACGCCGACCTGCTGACCGAGCGCGGCCGCGAGCGGTGGCCGGTCGAAAAAATGGGCTACGCCTACCGCAGCAGTGTGCTCAAACGGGATGCCCTCCAAACGGTGATTTTGTCGGCGGAGATGCGGCTCGAAAACGGCGACCCGGCCCAAATCCGGGAGACGATCCGCCAGTTCACAGAAAAGAGGAAAGCCTCCCAGCCGCCGGGAGCCAGCATGGGTTCCATGTTCAAGAATCCCGAAGGCGATTACGCCGGACGTTTGATCGAAGCCGCCGGGTTGAAAGGCAAGCGCATCGGCAGCGCAGAGATCAGCACGGTACACGCCAATTTCTTCGTCAATCACGGCGAGACGAAAGCTGCGGACGTGAAAGCATTGATCGAGTTGGCGCAAAGAACGGTTGAGGAGAAATTTGGCGTCAGGCTCGAATTGGAAATCGAAATCATCGGTGAGTGGCAAGCAGAAACAAGTACGAGTGATGAGTTATGAGTAAAAATGCATCTGACAAACTAAAAATCGCGGTCATCTTCGGTGGACGTTCCGGCGAGCACGAAGTCTCGCTGATGTCGGCCAAGTCGGTGCTTTCGGTGCTCGACCCTGAACGCTATGACGTGACGCAAATTGGCATCACGCATGAAGGCGCTTGGGTGAGCGGCGAGAACGCGCTGGCCGTGCTCTCCGGCGAAGCGGATGGCGAACTGACGCCCGTCATTCTGCCCGGAGACCCGACCCTGCGCGGCCTGTACACGCTGCAGGATGCACGATTTGCCAAATTGACCGATTTCGACGTGCTTTTTCCCGTCATGCACGGCACGTACGGCGAAGACGGCACGCTGCAAGGTCTGCTGGAAATGGCCGATGTGGCCTACGTGGGCGCAGGCGTGACCGGCTCCGCGGTCGGTATGGACAAGGGCGTGTTCAAAGATGTGATGCGCGCCAATGGCATTCCGGTTGTCGAAGCGGTGCTGGCGCTGCGCTCCGAGATTCAGGCCGGTCTGGATGATGTCGTCCGCCGCGCCGAGGCTGTCAGCGATTATCCGTTCTTCGTCAAACCGGCCAATCTTGGCTCATCTGTCGGGGTGAGTAAATGCAACAACCGTTCCGACCTGATAGAAGGGCTGATGGAAGCGGCGGCCTATGACCGGCGGGTACTGATCGAACGCGGCGTGAACGCGCGCGAGATCGAGGTCAGCGTGTTGGGCAACGACGAGCCGCAGGCTTCCGTCCCCGGCGAGGTGCTGCCAAGCCGCGAGTTTTACTCCTACGAGTCCAAATATGTGGATGGCACCTCCGGCCTGCAAATCCCGGCTTTGCTCCCCGATGAGATGACCGAGAAAATCCGCACGCTGGCCGTCAAAACCTACAAAGCGATCGACTGCGCCGGCATGGCGCGGGTGGATTTCCTGCTCGATAAAGACACCGGCGACCTGTACCTGAACGAGGTCAACACGCTGCCCGGTTTTACGCAGATCAGCATGTACCCCAAACTGTGGGAAGCCAGCGGCCTTTCTTATGCCCAACTGGTAGACCGTCTGGTCGAGCTGGCGTTGGAACGCAAGGCTGACCGTGACCGCACCGAGCGCCGATTTCGGAGGGATGCGTGACCAAGAAGCAGCATCTGACCCGTGCGGAGATCGTCCGGCGGCGGCGGGCCGAGCAGGCCCAGAAGCCGAGCAAGAAACGCGGCCCGCGGCCCATGCCGCCCGTCACGGCGCGCGCCGGGGCAGGATTCGCTCCGCCGAATCGGAAACGACAATCCAACGTCCGGCGGCGTTACGAGATTGCGCTAAACCCGTCCGAGGCGCGGCTGCACGCCCCCGCGCTGCCTGCCATACACATGGGATGGCGCTGGGTCTCGGCGCTGTTGAGCCTCTTGCTGGTCGTGAGCATCTACCTGTTGTGGACCTCGCCGTATTTCATGGTCGCCGAGCCGGTGATCAGCGGCAACCAGCGCTTGAGCGCAGGCGAGATCAGCAGTGTGCTGGGCCTGAACGGACAATCGATCTTTCTTGTCACACCGCGGCAGTTGGAACGAAATCTGCGGCACGTGCTTCCCGAACTGGCAAGCGCTTCGGTGACCGTTTCCTTGCCAAATCGGGTCAGCGTGGTCGTGAGCGAGCGCCAACCGCTCATCGCCTGGCAGCAGGACGGCGGGGTGGCCTGGATAGACGCCGATGGCATTGCCTTTCGTCCGCGCGGCCAGGTGGAAGGCCTGATCACTATCGCGGCGCTGGGGCGTCCGCCTGCGATCAATCCGGACGCTGTTTCCCGCGATGAACTGTCTCCGCCGCCCTTCATTTCGACCGAGATGGTCGCCGCGCTGCAAGCCCTGGCTCCTTACGCCCCGGCAGGCGCGCCGATTGTCTACGATCCGCAATATGGACTGGGATGGAACGACCCGCGCGGCTGGACCGTCCACTTTGGACAGGGCGCGGACGAGGTGGCTTTGAAAATACGCATTTATCAGACCATGGTAGATTGGCTGGCTCAACAGGGTATTCACCCGGTTTTGATCAGCGTAGCATATCCGCACGCTCCGTTTTACCGGTTGGAGCAATAATGATGGACGAGATTGTTGTTGGCATTGACGTTGGCACGACAAAAGTTTGCACGCTGGTAGGGCGCGTGGAAGATGAAGGTAAATTGCGCATCCTGGGCGTGGGCATCGAACCCTCCGGCGGCATCCGCAAGGGCGTCATCGTAGACCTGGACACGGCCTCGCAGGCCATCAGCCGTTCGGTCGAAAGGGCCGAACAGACCTCCGGGCTGGAGATCACCTCGGCGCTGGTCAGTCTGGCGGGCGCGCACGTCTCCTCGGTCAACAGCCGCGGCGTGGTCGGTGTGAGCGGCGAAATCGTTGACCAGTACGACGTCTCCCGCGCGCTGGAAGCCGCGCGTGCCGTCGCGATCCCTCACAACCGCGAGATCATCCACGTCATCCAACGCGGCTTCAGCGTGGACGGGCAGGATGGCATCCGCTCCCCCATCGGGATGCACGGCTACCGGCTGGAGGTCGAGACGCACATCATCACCGCCGCCACGGCCACGGTCGAGAACTTGCGCCAATGCGTCGGGGCGGCCAACGTGGAGGCGCAGCAGTTCGTACTCAACCCGCTGGCCTCGGCAGAAGTCGTGCTGACCGAGAACGAACGTCAGATGGGCGCGGCAGTCTGCGACATCGGCGGCGGGACGACCGACCTGGCGATCTACGTGGATGGCAACGTTTGGCACACAATGGTGCTGGCCGTAGGCGGCAATCACGTCACGGCCGACGTGGCGCACGGACTGCGGCTGCCGATCGCGCAGGCTGAAGAGATCAAGAAGCAGCAGGGCTACGCCATCCGTTCCGAGGTCGGGCCGGAAGAGTACTTTGGCGTACGTCCTTTTGGCGAGGATAACGCGGTGCAGATCAACCGGCAGGACCTGGCACACATCATCGAAGCACGCGTCGAGGAAATCTTCTCCCTGGCGCTGCAGGAGATCAAACGTTCCGGCTACGACGGCTTGCTGCCGGCCGGAATGGTGTTGACCGGCGGCGCGAGCGCGCTGCCCGGCATCCGTCAACTGGCGAGCGAAGTGCTCGGCATGCCCGTTCGCACAGCGCAGCCGGAGAACCTGGTCGGCATGGTCGACCTGCTGGCCTCCCCGGCATACTCCACCAGCGTGGGGCTGCTGCACTGGGCAGTCGCCATGCAGGAACAAGAACTCAACCTGAGAACCAAGCGCCCGAAAGGAGCCAAGATGATAGATTTTAGCGGTCTGAAAACCTGGATAAAACGGCTCTTGCCATAACTGACAATTCGCAATCTACAACGTCTCACTCTCTACCTGGTATTGTTTCACACAAGGAGGAACACATGGACTCGAAAAGATCAACCCAATCAGAAGCCTTTGCCCGCATCAAAGTGATCGGTGTGGGCGGCGGAGGCTCCAATGCTGTCAACCGCATGATGGCAGAGGGCATCCAGGGCGTGGAATTCATCGCCGTCAATACCGACGCGCAAGCCCTGATGCTTTCCAAGGCTCCCACCCGCGTCCGCCTGGGCGACAAACTGACCCGCGGCCTGGGCGCCGGCGGCGACCCGGAGGTTGGACGCAAAGCCGCCGAGGAATCGGCTGAGGATCTGTACAACGTCCTCAAGGGCAGCGACATGGTCTTCGTCACCGCCGGTATGGGCGGCGGCACAGGGACCGGCGCCGCGCCCATCGTGGCGCAGGTCGCCAAAGAGTGCGGCGCGCTGACCATTGGCGTGGTCACCCGTCCCTTCACGTTCGAGGGTGCGCGTCGCATGCAGGCCGCCGAGAGCGGCATCGGCAATCTCAAGGAACATGCCGATACGCTGATCGCCATCCCCAACGACCGCCTGCTGCAGATCGCCGACAAGCGTTCCAGCCTGCAAGATGCTTTCCGCATGGCCGACGACGTGCTGCACCAGGGCATCCAGGGTATCTCGGAGCTGATCACCATTCCCGGCCTGATCAACCTGGACTTCGCCGACGTACGCGCCATCATGTCGGAGGGCGGCGCGGCGTTGATGGCTGTCGGCACCGGCTCCGGCGATGAACGCGCCAAAGACGCCGCCGAGCAGGCCATCTCCAGTCAATTGCTGGACATCACGATTGACGGCGCGCGCGGCGTGCTCTTCAACGTGACCGGCGGGGCTGACCTGACCCTGTTCGAGGTCAACCAGGCCGCGGCCATCATCCGCGAGACGGCGCACCCGGACGTGAACATGATCTTCGGTGCGGTCATCGACCCGAACATGGGCGACAACATCCGCATCACCGTCATTGCAACGGGTTTTGAGCGCAGCGGCGTACCGCGCCGCCTGCTTCGTCCCATGCGGCGCACCGAGGAGAAACCGGCCCACTTCATTCGTTCGACCAAAGAGAGCGTCAGCGTGGGCGCAGAAGTGACCCCCGGCCCCAGCCAGCCGAAACCGGCCCAGACCTTCAACAACGATGACCTGGACATCCCGACTTTCTTGCGGAATCGTCGGTAATACGTCGCGGAGACACGGCCCGCGTGTCTCTTGAAAACAGAATAAATTCGAGTCTTACGCTCTTCCAGGAGACGTGCCTCCCTGCTTGTGCAGGGGGGCGTCTCCTGTTTTTTTGTCGGCAGGACAGGTTCCTTGACCTGCCGGCTCTCCGGCCTGCAAAATACCCGCCCGACATTGTTTGGGCGGCAACGTCCCTCCCCCATACCACAGGAACCCGTTCCTTCAGAAAGGAACGGGTTCCTGCAAACACAGGCATCCATCCGGAAAATGTGCTCCAAGGGTCTTAAAGATCGAACAATAGACGAACTTCCTTCCAAACGAACGGCAGCGCCAGAAGCGCGCCCGCGGCCATCCCGATGACGGCAGTGACGACTGCCCCGCCGGGCAGGTACAGCGCCAGCGCGTAGGCCGCCGTACCGCCGATCAAGGCGGCAAACAGCCCGCGCAGCAGGGAATCCCAGGCCGTGACGCGTTCCGGCAGGCGGCGGTTGAGCCAGAACAGCATGACCAGGCCCTCGACGGTGGCGGCCAGTTCGGCCAATGCCAGCCCCGGCGCGCTCAACGATTTGAAAAAGGTCAACACGATGATGCCGGTCGCCAGGTATAACCCCAGGCGGATGAAGATGGTCGCCAGCGGGATGAGCGCCTCCTTGCGGGCATAGAAGGAGCGCGCCATGACCTCCTGGATGGCATATCCCGTCAGCGTCAACAGGAAGGCGCGTGTCGTCCAGGTCAGCAGGGCTGTGCCGGAGGCGTCGAAGCCGAAGACCAGCCGTACAAGGGGATGCAGCCCGGCGGCCAGCACTGCTGCGATGGGCAGCATCAGCGCGATCAAAACGCGCACGGCTTTCTCCACTGTCCGGCGGAACATGACCCAGTCTTTTTGGGCGGCGTACTCGGAGAGAGTCGGCAGGATGGCCGTCGCGATGGCCGTGCCGAGCAGCGTTTCCGGGACCTGCATGATCATCCAGCCGTAGGTCAGCGAGGTGACCGCGCCGACTTGTCCCAGCCACGAAGCGAAGTTGTCGCGGGCAATGAAAACCAGTTGGATGCCGAACATGGTCAGCAAACGCGGGCCGATCACTTTCAGCACCTCGATCACGCCTTCGTCGCGAAGGGTGAGCGAGGGCGTCCAACGGAAGTGGTACTTGAGCAGACCGGGGATTTGAATCGCCAGATGCAGCGCCGCGCCGATGATCACGCCATAGACCAGTCCGTGCACGCCCAGTCCGTAGGCGGGCAGCGTGACGGGGCCGATAGTGTAGGGTTTGCTTGGCGAGAGAACCAGCGCGCCGGTAATTTGTCCCAGGTTGTAGAGCATGGGCGCCATGGCAGGCAGCAAAAAATGCTGGTTGGCCTGCAGTCCGCCCATGACCAGGCCGCTGATGGAGAAGATGATGGTCGCGATCAGGTTCAGGCGCATCAACTCGGTGATGAGGCGCTGTTCCTGAAGATTGAAGCCGGGCGCAATGCCGATCTTCGAGCGGACGATCTGCTCGGCAAAGATGGCCATGATTACGGCCAGCGAAGCCGTGACCACGAAGGCCAGATTGGCGATGCGCGAGAAGAGTTTCCACGCCGCCGGACGGCCTTTTTGGGTCAGGTATTCGCTCAGGACGGGGATGAGCGCCATGCTCATCGCGCCGCCGGAAATCAGGGCGAAAAGCATGTCGGGCAGGTTGTTGGCGACGTTGAAGGCGTCCAGCTCAAAGGACAGGCTGAATTGACGCGCGATGATGATCGAGCGCAGAAAGGCCAGTCCCTTGTCCAGCGCGAAGAAGAATCCCAACAGGAACGAGGTGCGCGTCAGGAAGGAAAGTTTTTTCATCGCGCGTTCCAACGTTTCAAAGCTGACATGTCCTGCCGTTTAATGTTCGTGCGAAGGATCGAGTCCTTTCAGGTTCTCGATACCGGGAATTTTGTTTACCAGTTTTTCAGGCTTGTGGATCAGCAGCGGCAGACACCGCGGGCAGATGAGCAATGTCTCGTCGCGATAGTTCAGGTTGAGCAGGGGGATTTCCTGTTCGGTTCGCTCGCAGTTCAGGCAGGTTTTCGTCATGACTCTCTCCAAAGTTAAAAATAAAAGTTGTGAGCGTGGATTGTACCATCTCAGCGAACAGCATAGACCTCCGAGGTCTTGAAGACCTCGGAGGTCGAATGCTGGGTCTGGCTGTGTGCGGTATAATCCCCTCGCCTCATCCACATCCCAATTCCGAGTAACCGATTTCCATGACCCAACCTCTCTCCTTCCAATCCGTCATTCTCAAACTGCAAGAATTCTGGGCCGAGCGCGGCTGCCTGATCTGGCAGCCCTACTACACCCAGGTCGGCGCGGGGACGATGAACCCGGCCACCTTCCTGCGCGTCCTCGGCCCGGAGCCGTGGAACGTGGCCTACGTCGAGCCCTCCGTCCGCCCCGACGACGGGCGCTACGGCGAGAATCCGAACCGCTTTCAGCTGCATTACCAGTTCCAGGTCATCCTGAAGCCCGACACCGGCGACCCGCAGGAATTGTATCTCGATTCGCTCAAAGCGATCGGCGTTGACCCGCGCCAGCACGACATCCGCTTCGTGGAAGACAACTGGGCGCAGCCCGCAATCTCGGCCTGGGGGTTGGGCTGGGAGGTCTGGCTGGATGGGCAGGAGATCACCCAGTTCACTTACTTCCAGCAGGTCGGCGGTTTGCACCTCGACCCGGTGGCTGTGGAAATCACCTATGGGCTGGAACGCATCCTGATCGCGCTGCACAATGCCAAAGCCATCTGGGACGTGCCCTGGAACGAACACATTAAATACGGCGAAGTCCGCAAACGGGAAGAATTCGAGCACAGCAAACACTATTTCGAAGTCGCGGATGTGGAGCGTGTGCGCCAGATGTATGAACTCTTCGAGGCGGAGGCGAAGGCCTGTCTCGAAAACGGCCTCGTCCTGCCGGCGCACGATTACGTCCTGAAATGCTCGCACACCTTCAACATCCTCGACACGCGCGGCGCGGTCGGCGTCACCGAGCGGCAGGCCTACTTCCGGCGGATGCGCGGTCTGGCCCGGCGCGTGGCGGAGGCTTACGTGGAGCAGCGGAAAGCGGCGGAGTTCCCATTGCTCGAGGAGCAGCGAATCAGCGAATCAGCGAATCAGCGAGTCAGCATGCGAATCGTTGACTCGCCCGAAGCGCTGATCCTCGAGATCGGCGTGGAGGAACTTCCCTCCGGGGATTTGATCGCCGCGTTGACCCAGCTTCGCGAGATGGTTCCGTCCATGCTGGCTGACCTGCGTCTGGAACATGGTTCCGTGCGCGTCGCCGGGACCCCGCGCCGGCTGACCGTTTCGGTGACGGACCTCGCCCCCCGGCAGTCCGACCTGGAGCAGGTCGCCAAGGGGCCGCCAGCCAGCCGCGCCTTTGACGCAGATGGCAGCCCCACCAAAGCCGCCCAGGGCTTTGCCCGCGGCAAGGGCGTGGACGTGAGCGCGCTGGAAACCCGCGCCATGGACGGCGGCGAATACGTGGTCGCGATCGTCAAGGAGGCCGGGCGTCCCGCGCCGGAGGTTTTGATGGAAGCCCTGCCCGAACTGGTCGCGGGACTCAAATTCAAGAAATCCATGCGCTGGCTGCCGGGTGATAACGCGGCCTTCTCGCGCCCCATCCGCTGGCTGGTGGCGCTGCTGGGTGAGGCCGTCATCCCCTTCCGGTATGCCGGGCTGACGGCGGGACGCATCACGCGCGGCCTGCGCCCCCACGGTTCGCCCGAGATCGAGATCAAGTCGGCGGACGCTTACGAGGCGGCCATGCAGGAAGCGGGCATCACGCTCGACCCGTCCGAGCGGCAGGAGATGATCGCCGAAGCCGTGAAGAAATTGGCGGCATCGATCGGCGGCGAGGCGCTGATCGAGCCGGATCTGCTGGCCGAGGTCGCCAACCTGGTCGAAAAGCCGACCGCGCTGCTGGGCTCGTTCGACAAGGAATTTTTGGAATTGCCGCGCGCCGTGCTGATTGGCGTGATGAAGAAGCACCAACGCTACTTCCCGGTTGAGAAAAACGGCAGATTGCTGCCGCATTTCGTCGCCATCCGCAACGGCGACGACCAGCATCTCGACATCGTTCGCCAGGGCAACGAGCATGTCATCCGCGCCCGCTTTGCGGATGCGGACTTCTTCGTGCGCGAGGACGTCAAACAGCCGCTGGCGGCTTACCGTCCCAAACTCGGCACGCTGACCTTCCAGACCGAACTCGGTTCCATGTTCGATAAATCCGAACGCATGCTCAAACTTTCGTCCGAACTTGGCGCGATGCTTGCTTTGGACGACGCGCAGCTTGCCGACTTGCAACGCGCAACGTTCCTGGCCAAAGCCGACCTGGTGACACGGATGGTCGTCGAGATGACCTCCCTGCAGGGCATCATGGGGCATGAGTACGCGCTGCGCTCCGGCGAGTCGCAGGCCGTTGCCGAGGCGATTGGCGAGCAATATCAAACCGTGCCGCAGAGCGCGGTCGGCGTGGCGCTTGCGCTGACCGACCGCCTGGATTCTCTCGTCGGCCTGTTCGCGGCAGGCCTGGCCCCCACGGGCACGAAAGACCCCTTCGGCTTGCGCCGCGCCGCGATCGGCGTCGTCCAGCCGCTGATCGAGCACGACATTGATTTCGACCTGCGCGCCGCGCTGAAAAAGGCGGCCGCGTTACAGCCCGTCGAGGTCAGCGACGAGGTGCTGGACAAGGTGCTGGATTTCATCGTCGGGCGTTTGCGCGTCCTGCTGCAAGAGCGCGGCTGCCGCTACGACGTGGTCGAAGCTGTTTTGGCCGCGCAGGGACGCAATCCTGCCGCCGCGGCGCGCGCTGTCGGGCAGTTGCAGAGCTGGGTGGAGCGAGATGATTGGGACGAAATTTTCCCCGCGTACTCGCGCTGCGTGCGGATCGAGCGCTCTGCCCAGGCTGAGGCCGACAGACCGCTGACCGTAGACCAAAAATACTTGCTGGAAGATGCGGAAAAACGGCTCTACAAAGCGTTGCAGAAAACCGTCCACCACCCACCGTCCAGCGTCGACGAAGCGCTGAACGCTGTCGCCGCCCTCGTCCCCGCCATCAACAAATTCTTCGACGACGTCCTCGTCATGGCCGAAGACGAGACTGTGCGCGCCAACCGCCTGTCGCTGGTGGGACGCATCGCATCCCTGGCGGATGGCATCGCCGATTTGAGCAAGTTGGAAGGGTTTTAGCGGGTCAGTTCGTCGGTTGGGTCGTTCGTTATGGAGCCGTCAGCGCGTTCTGCTGGCGGTTCTTTATCCCCGCACAAACCAATGCAGCAAATTCCAAAAGCGTCTATAATTCAACCAATGCAACCTCCAAACCTTCCGACGTGCAACCTTAAATCATGAGCACCGTAGACGAAGTCAAATCCCGCATAGATATTGTAGACCTGGTCTCCGAGAGCGGCGTGAAGCTGCGCAAATCGGGGCGCAGCTATTCGGGATTCTGTCCCTTTCACAGCAACACGCGCACGCCGGCCTTCGTCGTCTGGCCGGAGACGGGCACCTGGCGCTGCTTCGGCGAGTGCAACGAGGGCGGCGATGTCTTCAAGTTCATCATGAAGAAGGAAGGCTGGGATTTCAAGGAATCCCTGCGCTACCTGGCCGAGCGCGCCGGGGTGGAACTCCAGCCGTACTCGCCGCAGCAGGAAGAAACCAAAGAGAAATACGACCACTTGCGCGCCCTGCTGGAAGATACAGTGCTTTTTTACCGCGACCGGATGCTCAACACGCCAGACGGCAAAGAAACCCTGGCCTACCTGCGCGAGAAACGCGGCCTGAGCGATGCGACCATCGAGGCCTTCGGGCTGGGCTACGCGCCGAAGGGCTGGGACAACGCCCTCCGACACTTCACCGCCCGCGGCTACAGCGAACAGGATTTGATGGACGCCGGGCTGCTCTCTGAGCGCGACTCCGGCGGCTACTACGACCGTTTTCGCCACCGGCTGATGATCCCCATCCGCGACCAGCGCGGCCGCATGGCCGGATTTGGAGCCCGCACGATGGACCCGGACGGCGTGCCCAAGTATCTCAACTCGCCGCAAACGGCGCTCTTCGACAAGGGACGGCTGCTCTACGGCCTCGACCGGGCGCGCAAGCCCATCCGCGCCGCCGACCAGGCCGTCATCGTGGAGGGCTACCTGGACGTGATCGCGCCGCACCAGGCCGGATTCGAGAACGTCGTCTCGCCGATGGGCACCGCCCTGACCGAGGCCCAACTGCGGCTGCTCAAGCGCTTTACGCGCCGCATCGTGCTGGCCCTTGACCCGGACGCGGCGGGACAGAAAGCTGTCCTGCGCGGGCTGGAAGCGGCCCGTCAGGCCATGGATCACGAGACCGACCTGCGCTTCGACGCGCGCGGTCTGCTGCGCCATGAAGCGCGCCTGCAGGCAGATTTGCGCGTCGCCAACCTGCCCGACAACCTCGACCCGGATGAGATCGTGCTGCGTAACCCGGACGAATGGGCGCATCTGATCGAGGAGGCCAAGCCCATCGTCACCCACGTTATGGAGACATTGGCCGCCGGGCGCGACCTGGACGACCCCAAAGTGAAGACCGAGATCGCGGCGCGCGTCCTGCCGTTGATCGGGGATCTGCCCAATCCCATCGAACGGGACACGTATCGGCAGCAACTGGCGCGAATGCTGAAGGTGGACGAACGCGTATTGATCAGCGGCCAGCCCCGAACGTCGCGCCGCTCGCGTCCGTACAGGAAACGGGTGAAAGCCGAAGCGCAGGAAGACGTCCCGCAAACGGCAGCCGTCGCGGCGGTCAGTCCGGCGCGAAAAATCGAGTCTTACTGCCTGGGCGTCCTGTTCCGCAAACCGGATCTGCTCTACCGTCTCGACCGCGCTTTGCAGGAGTCGCACCTGGGGCCCCTCGATTTCGAAGATTTCGGGTATACTGACCACCAGATGTTCTTGCGCGTGATCCGGCAGTCGCTCGAACAGGACAAGGTGGAGCCGCACGATTACGTGGTCGCCAACCTGCCCGAGGCGCTGGCAGATTTGTCAAACGACTTGTTGGCGCAGAGCGAAGAGCTGGACCCGGTGGAAGAGCGTTTGTTGGAAGAGGTGCTGCGTAGTGTGATCAAATTGCGCCGTTTGGGGCTGAACGAGAATCTCAATCAACTGCGTTTTTTGCAGGAAGCGGCCCAAGAGCAGGGCAATTTGTGTGATACCTCGTACCAGGAACTGGTCTTGCAGCACGCCCGTTTGCTGCGTGACCTGGATCAGGCCAATCGCAGGTTGAGCTTACGCCGACTAGAATAAATCAATATGCCGCGCAAACCTAAACGCAAGTCTGTGCCCCGACCTTCACGTCCGAAACTGCCGGAAGAAGCGGAGCCCGAATTGACGGCCGCACTTCCCAAAGAACTGGACGTGTTGGAACAGGCTGCAAAGGTTGATTTGCCTCAGGAGCCAAACGAAATGGGAGAACCGGATGATGGCAGTCTGGCGCAAGTGAACAAGGAAATCACAACTGAAGAGCCGCCCATTTTGAAAAACCCTGTCGTGGCGGCAGAACTTTCGGACGATCCTGTCCGCCTGTACCTGCGCGAGATCGGGCGGGTCAAGCTGCTGGATGTGGACAGTGAATTCAGGCTGGCGACGATGATCGAGGCGCAGCGCCTGATCGAGACTCTCAAACGCCAGCCGCAGCGCGGCAGTACACCGCTCCTGGCGGGCGTATACCACACCATTCTCGGAGAGATCCTCACCTCCTGGGCGCGCCTGGCCGAAGACGCCAAACGCCTGAGAAGCGACATGCCCGACCTGGGGCTGATGTTGACCGAGGCGCAAGCGCTGCACACCCGGTGGGAAATTGATGCGCCCTCTTACACGCGTGCTTACCTGGACAATGGTCAGTGGGGCAAGGACCAGTTGTGGGACGGCCTCGTGCGCCATGCCTACAGCGTTTTCCTGTGTTTCTATCTTTTGCCGCCTTCGTATGCAGACTGGCTGCTAAAATATATTGCCAAAAATCAAAAGCTGCCCGTGCGGCGGACGCTCTATCGGAACTTGCCGGACGAGGAGACGCTGGAAAGGGAGGTGGATGCAATCCAGGCCCGCGCGGAGGAGGCCAGTCACGCGCTGATCCGCGCCAACCTGCGGCTGGTGGTCAGCGTCGCCAAACGCTATATGGGACGCGGCATCTCATTCCTCGACCTGATCCAGGAGGGGAATCTGGGTCTGCTGCGGGCGGTCAACAAATTTGACCCGCGGCGCGGCTACAAGTTCAGCACCTATGCCACCTGGTGGATCCGCCAGTCGATCAACCGCTCGATTGCCGAGCAGGCGCGCACGATCCGCATCCCGGTGCATCTCTTCGAAGCGATCAGCCGCATCCTGCGCATCCAGCGCGCGTTGACCCAGGAATTGGGCCGTGACCCGACGACCGAAGACCTGGCCCTGGAAGCAGGTTATCTGCCGGCGGAGGACGTGCAGGTCATTTTGCGTTCCCGTGCGGAGGAGACGCCGCTGCCGCCGGAGGTCCGGCGTCGCTGGGAATGGGCCGCCCAGAAGGTGGACCGCATCCTGAAGACGGCCGAGGAGCCGGTCTCACTGGAGGGGCCGGTCGGCGATGAGGATTCCAGCCAGTTGGGCGATTTCATCGAGGACCCGGACGCGATCGAGCCAATGGATGCCGCAGCCCGCGAGATGCTGCGCGAGCAAGTGCAGAGTGCTTTGGCCGCGCTTTCGGAGCGCGAGCGCCAGGTACTCGAACTGCGCTTTGGTCTGCTGGACGGCAAGGACCATACCCTGGAAGAGGTCAGCCGCTACTTCAAGGTGACGCGCGAACGCATCCGCCAGATCGAGGCCAAGGCGCTGCGCAAATTGCGTCATCCCACACGCAGCCGTCATTTGCGGGATTATTTGCTGTAACATATATTGGGTACAAGTGAGACAAAAAGATGGCCGCACGGCCATTTTTTGCTTTTTTCGTACTTTAATATGACCCCTGTCCTGTCAATGTGTGAAAAGTGACACTTTATTGGCGTCGAAAAATGTCTTATGATATACTAATTCACTAAGTGAGACAGTCCAACTTCTTTGAGGAAACAATGCTGTTTGAATACATTGCCATTGCAGTTTTGGTTGTCCTTACGACGGCTGTTGCCGTTATCGCCATCGTTTTAGGGGGATTGTTCGGGCCACGACACAGCACCGAACGAAAAGCGATGCCCTACGAATCAGGAATGGTACCCATCGGTGCCGGTACGCGCCGGATGCCGGTGCGTTATTACCTGGTCGCGGTGCTCTTTATCCTGTTCGACATCGAGGTTATCTTCTTCTTGCCATGGGCGGTGGTCTTTCGCAAACTGGGCCTGTTTGGCCTGGTCGAGATGATTGTCTTCATCGTGATCCTGCTGGTAGGCTACGTTTACGCCTGGAAGAAAGGAGCCCTGGAATGGGAGTAGAGCAAAAACTGGGCGATATGGGGGTTGTGACCACAACCCTGGAGCAAGCCGTCAATTGGAGCCGCACCCGCGCCATGTGGCCGATGCTGTTTGGCCTGGCTTGCTGTGCGATTGAAATGATGGCGGCCCAGGCGGCTCATTATGATATGAGCCGCTTTGGGATGGAATTGATGCGTCCCAGCCCGCGCCAGTCTGACCTGATGATCGTGGCCGGGCGCGTGAGCCGCAAGATGGCGCCCGTTCTGCGCCGCCTGTACGACCAGATGGCCGATCCCAAATGGGTGGTCGCCATGGGCGATTGCGCCTCGTGCGGCGGTGTTTTCAATAATTATGCTGTCGTTCAGGGGGTGGATGAAATTGTGCCGGTAGATATATACGTGGCTGGCTGTCCGCCGCGTCCTGAAGCGTTGATCAACGGGATCATGGCTTTGCACGCAAAGGTGGGTAGTGAGAAAGTCAAAAACTGGGCCTAACCCTGTCAGGATAATTGAATAACCGATGAACAAACAACTTCAACCGATAGTCCAGGCTTTACAGAAGGAATTCGATGCGCAGGTGGACGAGTTTCGTGACGAGGTGCATCTTCTCGTTGCGTCCGAACACATTGTGTCCGCCTGTCAAAAACTGCGCGACGAATTCGGCTTCGAATTGCTTTCGACCATGACCGCAGTCGATTACTGGCCGCAAGACGATCCGCGTTTCCACGTGATCTATCAACTGACCTCGCTTGCCAGAAATCTGTCCCTGTCGCTGCGTGTGCCCGTGGCCGGAAACTCGCCGGCCATCCCCACGCTGACGGGGGTCTACAAGAATGCCAACTGGCGCGAGCGCGAACTGTGGGATATGTTCGGCATCCACATTGAAGGGCATCCCGATTTGCGCCGCATTTTGATGCCCGCGGATTGGGAAGGCCACCCGCTGCGGAAAGACTATCCATTGGGCTACGAAGAGCCTCAATTTACCTTCAACTTCAAAGAAATTGGTCTCGGCAAGCCACATGGCAAGGAATAGCGGACTATGACCCAACTTCACGAAGTTACCATGGACGAAATCAAGCACCTTGTCTCTGACCGTGCGCTTGCAGGCGAGACTGTGCTGTTGAATATGGGGCCGCAGCATCCCAGTACGCATGGGGTGCTGCGTTTGCTGCTCGAATTGGACGGCGAGACGGTCGTCAACTGTATTCCCGACGTGGGGTTCCTGCATACCGGCATCGAGAAGAACATGGAATCCAAGACGTATCAACAGGCCGAGGTGATGACAGACCGTCTCGATTACCTCAACACGGTCGGCAACAACCTGGCCTATTGTCTGGCGGTGGAGAAACTGGTCGAACTGGACGTGCCGCCGCGTGCGCAGGCCCTGCGCGTGATCCTGGCCGAGTTGCAGCGTCTGGCTTCGCACCTGGTTTGGCTGGGCACCTCGGCGCTGGATGTGGCGGCCATGTCGGTCTTCCTGTATTGTTTCCGCGAGCGCGAAGTGATCCTCGATATTTTTGAACTGGTCTCCGGCCAACGCATGATGACGACCTTTATCCGTCCCGGCGGGACGTGGCGGGACGTGCCGGTGGAGTTCGAGGATGCCGTCCGCAACGTATTGGAGACTTTCCCGAAGCGCATCGACGAATACGAAGCCTTGCTGACCAAGAATCCGCTCTTCCTCGACCGGACGCTGGGCATCGGCAAGGTCTCTGCGGAAGAGGCGTTGCAGTGGGGGGTTACGGGACCCTCCCTGAGGGCGTCCGGCCCTGACTGGGACTTGCGAAAGACGCGGCCTTATTCCGGGTATGAACAATATGATTTTGACGTCCCGACCCACACCGAGGGTGATGTCTACGCCCGCTACCTGGTCCGCGTGCAGGAGATGCGCGAATCGCTCAAGATCATCCGGCAGGCGTTGGACAAATTGCCGCTGGGGCCCATCCGCAGCAATGATCACAAGTTCGTCCCGCCGCCGCGTTCAGAGATCGGCGTGAGCATGGAGGCGCTTATCCACCACTTCAAGTTGTGGACGGAAGGCTTCAGCGCGCCGAAGGGCGCCATCTACAGCGCCGTCGAATCGCCGCGCGGCGAGTTGGGCGTTTATTTGGAGAGCGACGGCGGCCCAAAGCCGTACCGTGTGCACTGGCGCACGCCGTCTTTCAATAATCTGGAAGTTTTGCCGGTGTTGTCCAAAGGCGTTTTGGTCGCGGATCTGGTCGCGATCATCGGCAGCGTCGACATTGTTCTGGGAGACGTGGATCGATGAGCCTGGCTGAAAAATATCCCCAAGAAGTCAAAGAAATCTTTGCCAAGTATCCGCCGGAGCAGAAACGGTCAGCGGTCATGCCGTTGCTCTATCTGGCTCAACGGGAAGAAGGCTATGTCACCAAAGAGGCCATGCAGGATATTGCAGACCTGATCGAGATCGGCGTGACCGAAGTGGCCGCCATCATCGGCTTCTACACGCTGTATCACGACGAGAAGGCAGGCAAGTACCGCATGCAGGTTTGCACCGACTTGCCGTGTGCGCTGCGCGGTGCGGACGAGTTCCTTGCCAATCTGTGCGACAACCTGGGCATCCAGGTCGGCGAAACCACGCCTGACGGCCTGGTCACGCTCGAAGAGGTGAAATGCCTGGCCGGGTGTGACAAAGCGCCGATGTTCCAACTGCAGAGCGGCGAGGGCATCGAATATCACGAGAATATGACCGTTGACAAGACGCTGGAGTTGATTGAAGCGCTGCACAAGGGCGACAAGGAGGTGTCGTAATGGCTTATGTCCTCCTTCGCCATCGGGATATCCCCGACATAGACCGGATCGACGTTTACAAGAAGAACGGCGGTTTCGAGGCCTTCGAGAAAGCCGTGGCTGCCATGCAACCCGGCGAAGTGACCGAGGTCGTCAAGGCCTCCGGTCTGCGCGGGCGCGGCGGCGCGGGCTTCCCGACCGGCATGAAGTGGGCCTTCATGGACAAGAACAATTGGCCGCATTATGTCGTTGCCAACGCCGACGAATCCGAGCCGGGCACCTTCAAGGACCGCGAGATCATGGAGCGCAACCCCTTCCAGTTCCTGGAGGGCGTGGCGATTGCCTCGTACGCAGTCGGCGCGAACGCGGCCTACGTTTACCTGCGCGGCGAATTCTGGCAGGTAGCCCGCTTCCTCGACGAGAAAATCGCTGAAATGGAAAAGGCGGGTTTTCTGGGCGACAAGCTTTTCGGCACAGAGTATTCCCTGCGCATCTACACCCATTTGGGCGCGGGCGCATATATCTGCGGCGAAGAGACCGCCCTGCTCGAATCGATGGAAGGCAAACGCGGCCAGCCGCGCGTTCGTCCCCCCTTCCCCCCCTCCTATGGGCTTTACGGCAAGCCGACGGTGGTCAACAATGTCGAGACGCTGGCCAACGTCCCGTTTATCGTCGCCAACGGCGCGGACGCGTATCGAAAATATGGCACGGAGAAGAGCCCGGGCGTCAAAGTGTTCTCGCTTTCGGGCAACGTCAACAAACCGGGCAACTACGAACTGCCGCTGGGCGCGACTTTCCGCGAATTGATCTTCGAACACGGCGGCGGCATCCCGGATGGGCGCAAGATCAAGGCCATCATGCCCGCGGGCGCCTCGTCGTCGCTGATCATTGCCAACGACAAAGCCCTCGATACGCCGATGGACTACGAGAGCGTTCCGGACGTGGGCGCACAGCTGGGCTCCGCCTCGGTCATCGTGGTGGACGACTCGGTGGACATGGATTGGCTGATCAACAAGACGATCGAGTTCTTCAAGCACGAGTCTTGCGGCAAATGCACGCCCTGCCGCGAAGGCACGTACTGGATGGCGCATCTGACCGAACGCATCCACAGCGGCGAGGCCACTATGCAGGACGTGGATCTGCTCAACGATGTTGCCAGGCAAATCCAGGGCAAGACGCTCTGCGCGTTGGGCGAGTTTTCCACCATGGCCGTCGTCACGGCGATTGAACGTTTCCCCGAAGACTTCGAAAAACGCCTCGCTTCTGGAGACAAGCATGGCTAAACAGGTAACATTGACAATTGACGAAAAGACCGTCACGGTTCCCGCGGGGACCCTGGTGGTGGACGCCGCCAAAATGGCCGGTATCGACATCCCGGTCTTCTGCTACCATCCCAAGATGGAGCCGGTCGGCATGTGCCGCATGTGCCTGGTGGAAATTGGCCGTCCGGCCATTGACCGCGCGACCGGCAAACCCGTCTTGAACGAGGACGGGACGCCGCAGGTCCGCTTTTTCCCCAAACTGGAGACAGCCTGCACCAATCCGGTCTCGGAAGGCATGGTCGTCAAGACCACCACCGAGAAGGTACAGGAAGGCTGCAAGGATATCCTCGAATTTTTACTGACCTCGCACCCGCTGGACTGCCCCGTCTGTGACAAGGGCGGCGAGTGCCCGCTTCAGAACCTGACCCTGGCCCACGGCCCGACCGGGAGCCGCTTCCTGTTCGACGAGAAACATCATGCTGCCAAGCATATTCCGCTGGGCGATTTGATCTACCTCGACCGCGAACGCTGCATTCAGTGCGGGCGCTGTATCCGCTTCCAGAGCGAAATCGTGGGCGAGCCGGTGCTGGGCTTCTCGGAACGCGGCCGCAACACCGAAATTGTGACCTGCACCGACCCTGGCTTCGACTCCATCTTCTCCGGCAACACGACGGATATTTGTCCGGTCGGCGCGCTGACCACGGCCAATTTCCGCTTCGGCGCGCGCCCCTGGGAGTTGAAATCCGCGGCTTCGATCTGCGGGGAATGTCCGGTCGGCTGTAACGTCACGTTCAACACCCGTCGCGAGGTCAAGAGCGGCGGCGAGATCGTCATCAAGCGCGTCATGCCGCGCCAGAATGAACAAGTCAACGAAATCTGGATCTGCGATAAAGGCCGCTTTGCCCATCATCACGCTCAAGACAATGCCCGCCTGGGTAAACCGCAGGTGCGCAAGGATGGCAAACTGCACTCGGCTCCCTGGAAAGCGGCGCTGGCGCTGGCCGCCGAAAAGCTCGGCGCGGCCAAGAAAGATGCCGTCGTCCTCGCCAGCGGACGGTTGTCGAACGAAGATCTGTTCAACCTGAAGCAACTGGCCGACGGCCTGGGCGGGAAAGCCCTCCTGTACAGCGGGATGGGCGGCGGCGACCTGACGACACAGTTTGGCGTGGGGCAGGGCACCAACTTCGCCGATATGGGCGCGGGGACGGCCATCCTGGTCGTGGCCTCCGACCTGTACACCCAGGCGCCGATCTGGTGGCTGCGCGTCAAGCAGGCCACAGACCGCGGCGCGACGCTGATCGTCGCCAACCCCGGCGAGACCCGGCTCGACAAATTTGCCACGCACGTCTTGCATTATGCCGCGGGCGATGAGACGAAAACCCTCGCCGCGCAGGAGATCACCAAAGCATTTGCCGAGGCCGAAAACGCGGTCGTCCTGTTCGGCAGCGACGGCCTGGATCTGAACGGCTCGCAGTCGCTGGCCCAGTCTTGCGCCGATCTGCTTCGAAAGAATGGTCATGTCGGCAAGCCCAACAATGGCTTGATCGGCGTTTGGAAAAATGCCAACGACCAGGGCGCTCGTGAGCTGGGCTTCCGCCCGGTGGAGAAGCTGGCAGCCGCGTTGAAGGGCAAAACAGTGTACCTGGTTGCCGCCGATCCGGCAGACGATGAAGCGAAGTTGGCGGATGCGCTCAAGGGCGCCGATTTCGTCATCGTGCAGGAAATCGTCTCGACGGAGACGGCCAAAATGGCGGATGTCGTCCTGCCCGCGCAGGCATTCACCGAGTGCGAGGGGACGTTCACTTCCGGCGAGCGGCGTGTGCAGCGTTTCCATCCTGCCCTCCCGCCGCACGGCGAATCGCGCCCCGACCACGTCATCACGGCACAGATCGCCGGACAGATCGGCATCGACCTGGAAGGCGGGCCGGCCGCGCTTGTCTTCGAGCGCATCGCGGCAACGGTGGCTGGTTTCGACGGCCTTACTTACGACAAACTGGCTGAGGTAAGCGAACAATGGCCGATTGTCGGCCGTGAAGACCTGTACTATGGCGGTACGAGTTACGAAAACACGCAAGGATTGGGTGTTCAACTAGCCCCGGCCGCCCGGCGTGATGCGTAAAACGGAATGTGAGGAAGTCATCGTATGGACTCTGCCCTGATTTGGGAAATTGTCATCAAGTCTCTTGTGCTGATCCTGGTGCTGCTGACCGGATTTGCATACCTGACGTATTATGAGCGTCGGGCGCTGGCGCGCATCCAGGCGCGTATTGGCCCCAACCGTGCTGGCCCCTGGGGACTGTTGCAGCCGATTGCCGACGCGGTCAAGTTGATCTTCAAAGAGGAGCTGATCCCGGCAAAGGCCTACAAGATAGTCTTTATCCTGGCGCCGATCATCACGGTGGTCCCGGCGATTGTCATTACGGCGGTCGTGCCGTGGGGCGGGACGGTCATCGTCGGCGGGCGCGAGATCGCCTTGAGCATTGCGGATGTCAACGTCGGCGTGCTGTACATCATGTCGGTGGCCTCGATTGCAGTTTACGGTATCGTGCTGGCGGGCTGGTCGAGCAACAACAAGTACGCCATGATGGGCGGCCTGCGCTCTTCGGCGCAGATGATCAGTTATGAGCTGGCGCTGGGCCTGTCGTTTGTGGCCGTTGTCTTGCTGGGCAATTCGATGCAGATGTCGCAGATCGTGGATGCCCAGCGCGGGATTTGGTTCATTTTCCTGCAGCCGGTTGGCGCGGTCATCTTCATGATCGCGACGCTGGCGGAGGTCAACCGCGCGCCCTTCGATATGCCGGAAGCCGAGCAGGAACTTTCCAGCGGCTACTCGGTCGAATATTCGGGCATGAAATTTGCCTTGTTCATGATGGGCGAGTACACCAAGATGATCTCTATCAGCGCGATCATGGCGACCATCTTCCTGGGCGGTTATCTTGGGCCGGGCGTGGACAGGCTTCCCTGGCTGGGACCGCTGTATATGTTCATCAAGATTTTCATCCTGTTGTTCGGGATGATTTGGGTGCGGGCGACCTGGCCGCGCATCCGCTACGACCGGCTGATGGCCTTCGGCTGGAAGGTGCTGCTGCCGCTTTCCTTGGCGGTCATCTTCATCACAGCGCTCGGTATTTTGCTGGAGCAGGTCTGGTTGATCCCGATCCTTTCTTTGATCGCAGGCGGTGTGGCGGTTTTAATGGTGAATCTTTCTCTGAGGAGGAAGGCTTATGCTCGTTGAGTTATTGCGTGGCCTGAAGACCACGTTTAAGATGATGCTCGAAAAGCCGGTCACGATCCAGTACCCGGAGGAAAAGCGCCCGGTACGGCCCCGCTTTCGCGGACGTCACGAACTGAGGCGTTATGACAACGGTTTGGAGAAGTGCATTGGTTGTGCCCTGTGCGCGGCGGCCTGTCCGGCGAACGCGATCTTTGTCGAAGCATCGGAGAACACGGACGAGGAGCGCTATTCGCCCGGCGAACGCTACGCCAGCACATACGAGATCAACATGCTGCGCTGCATCTACTGCGGCTTCTGCGAGGACTCCTGCCCGACCGAGGCAATTGTGTTGGGCGACCAATATGAACTCTCGTTTGGCGACCGATATGAAGCCATCTATACCAAAGACAGGCTGCTTGTGCCGGTTACGTCGGGCGCAGAACTCACGCCGCAAAGGACCAAGCCAGGTCTGTATACCCGCTCCGTGCCGGAGATGAAGGATCCGACGGATTAGTGGTCAGTTTACCGGAAACCGGCCACTGAAAAGGTGCCTTATATGACAGTTGATCTAATTCTCTTTTTCATCGTTGCCCTTGTCGCCATTACGACCGCGCTGGGCATGCTGCTGAGCCGCAACGCGGTTTATTCGGCGCTGTTCCTGGTGCTGAATTTCGCGACAGTGGCGGTCTTCTATCTGCTCCTGGCAGCGCCATTTATTGCCATCACGCAGGTGACGGTCTACGCCGGCGCGATCATGGTGCTGTTCCTGTTTGTCATCATGCTGCTTGGCGCAGACGCTTTGCCAGAGAGCAAGGTTTTGCCCTGGCAGAAGCCGTTGGCGGTCACGCTGGCGCTGATTTTGGCTCTCGAGTCTGTCTATTTGCTTTTCATCCGGCAGACGGCCGCGGGCGGGATTGGCGCACCAAACGCCGAGTTTGGCAGCCCGCAAGCCATCGGCACCATGTTGTTCAACCAGTATCTGCTTCCGTTCGAAGTCACTTCCATTTTGCTGCTGGTGGCGATGGTGGGAGCCATTGTCCTGACGAAAAAACAGAAAGGAGGGCAGGGATAGCATGGTTCCTGTTTCGTATTATCTAACGCTTTCCGCTGTCCTGTTCACTATCGGCGCGCTGGGCGTGCTCATCCGTCGCAACGCGCTGATCATTTTCATGTCGGTCGAGTTGATGCTGAACGCCGCCAACGTCGCTTTTGTGGCTTTTGCCAGCGTGTACGAGGTGTTGAGCGGACAGATATTCGTCTTCTTCGTGATGACGGTTGCTGCCGCGGAAGTGGCGGTCGGCCTGGCGTTGATCGTTGCCATCTTCCGCACCAAACACAGCATCGACGTCGATCAATTGAACAACCTGAAAGGATAAGCCTATGATATTGAGCGAAGCTGCAAACCCCGGCTTGTTCTTCAATTTGGTTCCCTGGATCGTTTTCTTCCCGGTCATTGGATTGTTGATCAACCTGATCTTCGGCAGGCGGATGAGCGAAAAAGCCATCGGCACGGTGGCCAGCCTTGCGTCCGGATTGGCGTTCGTCGTCTCGGTCTTGCTGGCGTATTCGTTGTCGGCTGTGCAAGGTCATGCGCAGACGGTCTACCTGGCCGAATGGATCCACATCGGCACCCTCCAGTTGGACTGGACGTTCCGCGTGGATACGCTCTCGGCGGTGATGATGCTGGTCGTCTCCGGCGTCGGGACGCTGATCCACATCTATGCCATCGGCTATATGCACGAAGATGTACGTTTCAAAAATGACGTGGGACGTTTCCGCCGTTTCTTCGTTTTCCTGAACCTGTTCATCGCCATGATGATGATCCTGGTCAGCGGCGACTCGTACCTGATGCTCTTCGTCGGTTGGGAAGGCGTCGGTCTGTGTTCGTTCCTGCTGATCGGTTTCTGGTACGACATGGATACGCTGGCCCGACCCAGCACGGCCAATGCCGATGCGGGCAAAAAGGCTTTTATTGCCAATCGCGTCGGCGACTTTGGCTTCTTGCTGGCGATCTTCACGACGTTTTGGGCTTTTGGCAGCCTGCAATTCGACACGGTCTTTTCGCAGGTCGAACATGCGCCTGCGGCGGTGATCACGGCGATCACGCTCTTTATGCTGATCGGCGTGGCGGGGAAGTCCGCCCAGGTTCCGCTATACGTCTGGCTGCCGGACGCGATGGCCGGCCCGACGCCGGTTTCGGCCCTGATCCATGCCGCGACGATGGTCACAGCAGGCGTCTATCTGGTCGCCCGCTCCGCTCCGCTGTATTCGGCTGTGCACGGCGCCCAGTATATTGTCGCCATGGTCGGCGCGGTCACCGCGCTCTTCGCTGCGACGATCGCGGTCGGACAATACGACATCAAAAAGGTGCTGGCCTACTCGACGATCAGTCAGTTGGGCTTCATGGTCGCGGCGGTTGGCATGGGCGCATTTGTGGCCGGGATGTTCCATCTCGTCACGCATGCCTTTTTCAAGGCGCTGCTCTTCCTTTCGGCCGGCTCGATCATCCTGGGCATGGAGCGCGGACACCATCATCTCGCACACGGGCATGGGGAGCATGACGGAGACGAAGAAGTCTTCGACCCCGGCGATATGCGCAATATGGGCAACCTGCGCAAACGCATGCCGGTCACGTTCTGGCTCTATATGGTCGGGACGCTGGCGCTGGCCGGGATCTTCCCGTTTGCGGGATTCTGGTCGAAAGACGAAATCCTGCTGGACGCCAAGCTGCACTTCCCCGGCGTGTACACGTTGTTGGCGATTGCGGCCTTCCTGACCGCCTTCTATATGGGACGTCAGATCTGGATGGTCTTCTTTGGCCAAGAGCGCACCGAAGTTGCCGAACATGCTGAAGAGAGTCCGCCTGTGATGACCGTCCCGTTGATGGTGCTGGCAGCGTTGTCGCTTTTGGGCGGCGCGCTCAATCTGCCCGGCGTGTATACGTTGACGCGCTGGCTGGAGCATACGATCGAAGGCGCTGAGGCCGGCGAATTCAGCTTCATGGTCGCGGGCGTTTCGACGGCCCTGGCCCTGCTGGCGATCTTCATCTCCTGGCTGCTCTATGGACGCAAGCCGCTGGCCGCGGGTCAGCCCGATCCGCTGAAGAAGATGCTTGGCCCGATCTTCACCGGCATGGAGAACAAATGGTTCGTGGACGAGGGCTACAAGGCCGTCTTCATCGACCGTTACAACGACCTGGCTTATTTCCTGGCGCAGACGCTGGACTGGAAGTTTTGGCACGATTGGCTGCATGAACAGGTTATCTTCCGTGCATTCAAGGGCCTGACCCGCTTCCTGGCCGACCCGGTTGACCTGGGCTTTATCGATGCCATCGCCAATGGGCTGGCGAACAAGACCAAGCAGGCCTCGGCCAGCTTGCGGCGTATACAGAATGGTTTCGTACGTAGTTACGCGCTCTCGGTTTTGCTGGGCGTGGTTACGATTTTGGGTTATCTTCTCTTCAAATAAGGGAAATATAAAAACGAGGACAGACTATGGACTTTGTGCTGCATCCCCTTAATTTGGTCACCTTCTTCCCGCTCGTGGGTGTGCTGGTGCTCTTCTTTATCAATCCGGCGCGCAAGAACGCCTTGCGCTGGACGGCGTTGATTACCTCGCTGGTCACCTTTGGCATTTCTCTTTGGGTACTGACGCTGTTCGACGCATCTAACCCTGACCTGCAGTTGGTCATCAAACTGCCCTGGATCCAGGTTGCCGGTTGGGATATCTCCTACCACCTGGGCGTGGACGGGTTGAGCATTCTGCTGGTTTTGCTGACCAGCTTCCTGACCCCGATCTCGATCCTGTCCACCTGGACGGCCATCGAAGAGCGTGTCAAAGATTTCATGCTCTTTTTCCTGATGCTCGAAGTGGGCATGATGGGCGTCTTCCTGGCGCAGGATTTGTTCCTGTTCTATGTTTTCTGGGAATTCACGCTCGTGCCGATGTACTTCCTGATTGGCATCTGGGGCGGCCCGCAACGCATCTACGCTGCCATCAAGTTCTTCCTGTATACGATGGCCGGCTCGATCCTGATGCTGCTGGCCATCCTGTGGCTGGGAATCAACCAGGGAACCTTCTCCGTACCCGACCTGATTGCCGCTGGTGGTATTCCGGTCCATGTCCAGACGTGGCTTTTCCTGGCCTTCGCGATGGCTTTTGCCATCAAGGTGCCGATGTGGCCGCTGCACTCCTGGCTGCCGGACGCACACGTTCAGGCGCCGACGGCTGGCTCTGTCATCCTGGCCGGCGTCCTGCTGAAAATGGGGACGTACGGCTTCTTGCGCTTCAACCTGCCGCTCTTCCCCGAAGCCGCAGTCAGGTTCGCGCCGACGATGGCCCTGCTGGCCGTGATCGGTATTCTCTACGGCGCGGCGGTCTCCTATTCCCAGCAGGATATCAAGAAACTGGTCGCTTACTCCTCGGTCAGTCACCTGGGCTTCGTGATGCTGGGCCTCTTTGCCCTCAATCCGCAGGGTATTCAGGGCGGCATCCTGCAAATGATCAACCACGGTTTGAGCACCGGCGCGTTGTTCCTTTTGGTCGGCATGATCTATGAACAGACGCATACCCGTGATTTCGATGTCTACGGCGGGTTGTGGAAGATTATGCCGGTCTACGGCTCGGTGATGCTGATCGTGACGCTGTCCTCGATGGGCCTGCCGGGTCTGAATGGCTTTGTAGGTGAGTTCACGATCCTGCTCGGCGCGTTCGGTTCAAATGCGATCGGTTCGCCCTGGTACGCGGGCCTCGCGGCCGTGGGCGTCATTCTGGCAGCCATCTACATGCTCTACATGTTCCAGAAGATATTCCTGGGGCCTGCCGGCTCGATCGTGGAAACGGTGAAAGAACATGGACACGCACTGCGCGACCTCAACGCGCGCGAGATCATCACGATCGTCCCGCTTCTGGTACTCATCTTCTGGATCGGCCTCTACCCGAAGCCCTTCTTTACGCTGATGGCCCCGGCCGTGGACAAACTGGTTGGCATTTTACAGATGGCGATGCACTAACGATACGAATGTCATTGTGAGGAGCCTTCAGGCGACGACACTTGCGCCCCGCGCAAGTGCAGTGGGCGCCCCCCCGCAATGACAAAGAAGAGGATTGTTAATGACGCAAGCCGATTTCTACACAATTTTACCGATCATCCTGCTGGTTGCCTGGGCTTCCGCCCTGCTGCTGGTGGATTTGTTCATCCCCAAAGGGCGCAAAGGCCTGACGGCTTTGCTGGCCGCGGTGGGACTGGCTGCGGCCATGGGCATCACCCTGACGCAGAGCGGACATACCGGCGTTGGCTTCAGCGGCATGGTCGTCCTGGATGGCTTCTCCGTGTTCGTCAATCTCCTGCTGCTCTTCACTGGCCTGCTGGGCGTTGCCCTGGCGTATGGCTATGTCAAACGCTTAGGCATAGAGCGCGGCGAGTACTACACGCTGTTGCTCTTCAGCATTGCAGGCATGCTGCTGATGGCCCAGGCTGCCGACCTGATCATGATCTTTTTGGCGCTGGAATTGCTGTCCATTCCCCTTTATGTGCTGGCCGCGTTTGCCCATCCGCAGGCCGAATCGGAGGAAGCGGGCCTCAAGTACTTTTTGCTGGGCGCATTTTCGTCCGGGTTCGTGGTCTACGGTATCGCGTTGGTCTTCGGCGCGACCCAGACGACGGCCCTCTCCGGTATTGCGGCAGCCGTCTCGGCCGGCACGGCGAACACGATGCTGATGTTGATCGGCTCGGCGCTCATCCTGGTCGGGTTTTCCTTCAAGGTGGCTGCCGTTCCTTTCCACATGTGGACGCCGGACGTCTATCAGGGCGCGCCGACTTCCGTGACGGCTTTCATGGCCGCGGGCGCCAAGATCGCCGGTTTCGCGGCGTTGCTGCGCGTCTTCTCGACCGCCTTCCCCTCGTTGGCAGCGGACCTGACGCCCGTCCTGTGGGTGCTGGCCGCGTTGACGATGATCGTTGGCAACCTGATTGCCGTTTCGCAGACCAACATCAAGCGCATGCTGGCCTACTCCAGCATTGCCCACGCCGGGTATATCCTGATGGCTTTCGTCCCGTTCGGCAATCCGGACGTTGCGCCGATTTCCATCGCGGCGGGGCTGTTCTACCTGGTGTCCTACGTGCTGACCAACTTTGGTTCGTGGGGTGTGGTCATTGCGCTTGAAAAGGCTGAGGGCAAAGGCTTGAACCTGGACGATTACGCCGGGCTGGGACGCAAGTATCCGGGCCTGGCTGCCGCGATGACCATCTTCATGCTCTCCCTCACCGGCATCCCGCCCACGCTCGGCCTGGTCGGCAAGTTCTACCTCTTCCGCGCCGTGATCGCGGGCGGCTTCTATGGGCTGGCGATCATCGGTGTGCTGACCTCGCTTGTCTCGGCTTACTACTACCTGCGAGTGGTCGTCATCATGTACATGCGTGATGGCGAACCGGAGGCGACCTCCGAACCCTGGCTCAATCTGACCTGGGCGGGGATGGCGCTTGCCACAGTCGTCTTGAGCTTCGTCCCATCGTTCGTCTTCGAATGGGCCTCGCAAGCGGTGATGAAACTGTTCTAGAAAGCGTTCTTGCCAGATAATCTGTGGGACGCACTTTAAAAAAGTGCGCCCCACTTCTTGTTATGGAGAACTTGTGCTCAAAGCCTTGATTTTCGACTTCGACGGCCTGATACTGGATACCGAGACGCCCGAATTCGACGTCCTCCAGAAACTGTACGCCGAGTTTGGCTGTGAATTGTCCATCGAATCCTGGGGACAGATCATCGGCGGCTCCGACGCGGCGACCTTCGACCCGGTCGCCGATTTGGAGCGTCTTACCGGCCGCAGCCTCGACCGTCAAAGCATCCGCGACCGTTGGCGGCGACAGGCCGACGCCCTGATCGAACGGAATCCGATCCTGCCCGGCGTGACGGAAATCCTCGACGAGGCGCGGCGTCTCGGCATGAAGCTGGCGGTCGCCTCCAGTTCGCCGCACGAGTGGGTGGACGCGCATTTGACGCGGCTCGGCCTCTTCGACCGCTTCGAGACGGTCGTCTGTTCCGACGATGTGAGCCGCACCAAGCCCTCGCCGGAACTGTTTTTGTTGGCCCTCAGCAGGCTCAACGTCCGCGCGGACGAGGCGGTCGTCTTCGAAGATTCGCCCAACGGGGTCAAAGCGGCCCGGGCGGCGGGGATATTCGTCGTCGCGGTCCCCAATCCACTTACCGCACAATTGACGTTCGAAGGCGAAAACCTGCGGTTGCGGTCGCTGGCAGAATTGTCACTCGAGGAGCTGCTTGCGAAGCTGTGAATCCTGCCATGATCCGGGGCGTGTCAGAGACAGAAAAACTCCGCTGGCAAATCCAGCGGAGTTCCTGCTTTGGGTGGATGGCGTTTTAGCCCTTGATGAACTTCTCGCCTTTGACGCCGCAGATCGGGCATTTTTCCGGGGCCTGCCCGAACTCGATATAGCCGCAGACGGGACACAGGTAAAAGTCCACGTCCAGGTCTTTGCCGGTTTTGACCACTTCGAGGGCCCGGGCATACAGTTTGGCGTGAACTGCCTCGGCCTTGACGGCGTACCCGAACATGCGTTTGGCCTTGTGGCCTTCGCTTTCGGCCTGCTCCAACATGGGCGGGTACATTTCTTTGAATTCGTAAGTCTCGCCATCGATGGCGGCCTGCAGGTTGTCGGCGGTCGAGCCGATACTGTCCAGCGCCTTCAAGTGTCCGGCAGCGTGGAGCTGCTCGGCCTGGGCGGTCAGGCGGAACAAGCGGGCGATGTGGGTGAATCCTTCTCTCTCCGCTTTTTCAGCGAAGGCCGTATATTTTTGAAATGCCTGGCTCTCGCCGGCAAAAGCTTCTTTCAGGTTGTCAATGGTTGAGGTCATCTGATTTTCTCCCAAAATCTTGAAGTTGATTAACCTAAATATACTCGAATTGGGTTGAATTCGTTGGTGGCATTTGTCATATTTAAAGTATGCCAAACGAACCCAAATTCAGCCGGCCACTGTTCCAGGATCAAACGCCCTGCTTCGGAGGCGCGCCCTACTTGCCTGGACTGATTTTGTGATAGACTCACGGCAACTTCGCCAAAAAGGAAATGTTCTTGAAAACCAAAGACTGGATCATCTTCATCACCCTCGGCGCCGTCTGGAGCGCCTCTTTTTTATGGATCAAGATCGCAGTGCGCGAGATCAACCCTTTCACGCTGGTGGCCCTGCGCGTGCTGATCGGACTGCTGGCCGCGGGCGGAATCACGCTCTACCTGCGCGTGGACTGGCCGCGTGACCGGGCATCCTGGTTCACGCTGTCCCTGCTCGGACTGACCGGCATCACCGCCCCCTTTTTGCTCATCTCGTGGGGCGAGACTTCCATCGACTCGGCGGTCGCGGCCATCCTGAACGCCACCGCGCCGCTCTTCACCATGCTCATCGCCCATCTCTTCCTGCGCGATGACCGCATGAACGTCCGAAAAGTGACCGGCCTGATGCTGGGCTTTGGCGGCGTGGGCGTCCTGTTGAGCAAAGACCTGGCGACAGCCTCACACGCCTCCGTGCTGGGGCAGGCGGCCGTCATTTTGGCGGCCATGTTCTACGCGGCCAGTTCCGTCTACGCCCGCAAGAAGACGCAGCACATCGCCGGACTGGTGCGCGGCGCGGCGCCGCTTATCAGCGCCACGCTCGCCATGTGGATCATCGCGCCGCTTTCGGTGCGCCCGATGAAACTCCCCGTCCTGCCGCTGACCTGGGTCGCGGTCCTGTGGCTGGGCGTGCTCGGCTCCGGCCTGGCGCTCATCATGTGGTATTATCTGCTACACGAAATTGGCCCGACGCGCACCACGATGGTGACGTACATCTTCCCGCTGGGCGGCGTGATCCTGGGCGTGTTCTTCCTCGACGAGACCCTCTCCTGGCAGCTGCTCGTCGGCGCGGCGTTGATCATTTCGAGCATCGTTGTGGTAAACTGGAAAAACCGCGACCAGCGTCTGGCGACTCACGACTGACAACCTATGACCGACAACTTTCACTCCGGCTTTGTGGCCGTCATTGGCCGCCCCAACGTGGGCAAATCGACCCTCATCAACGCCCTGCTTGGGCAGAAGATCGCGGCCGTCTCGCCGCGCGCACAGACCACCCGCCGCACGCAGTTGGGCATCCTGACCACCGACGAAATGCAAATCGTCTTCGTGGACACCCCCGGCCTGCACGACCCGCATCACAAGCTGGGCCAGGCGCTCAATCAACGCGCCGAGGAAGCACTGGAGGGGGTGGATTTAATTCTCTGGCTGGTGGACGCATCCGTCAACCCGACCGCGGAAGACAACCGGATCGCCTCCCTTTTGATCGTGATCCCGGATCGGACTCCGGTCCTGCTGGGTCTCAACAAAATAGACCGGTTGACGCCCGAAGAGTTGACCGCGCGTCTCGAGGCGTACCAGGCCCTGGTCCCGAACGCCGCGCTGACGATTCCCCTCTCGGCGACGCGCGGCGATGGACGGGACGAGCTGCTCGCCGCGCTGGCCTCCCGTCTGCCCGTCCGCCCGCCGGATTATCCCGAAGACCAGGTCACCGACCTGTACGAGCGTGACATCGCCGCCGACTTGATCCGCGAGGCTTGTTTGATCTTCCTGCGCGATGAAGTCCCGCACAGCATCATCATCCGCGTGGACGAGTTCACGGAGCGCGGGGACAAAGGCGCGTACATCGCCGCGACCATCTTTGTCGAGCGTGATTCGCAAAAGGGCATCGTGATCGGCAAGGGCGGGAAGATGCTCAAGAAAATCGGCTCGGCGGCGCGCAAGGAGATCGAGGCCATGAGCGGGCGCAAGGTGTTCTTGCAGCTGCGCGTCAAAGTGCTCAAGGACTGGCGCAACAACGAGAATTACCTGCGGCGTTTTGGGTATCGGCTCAAAAAAGAGAAGAGATAGTTTTTTTGCGCCAGGCGCTTTGCCCCTGCGCGCGCTGCGCGGAAAACGCCTGGCACCTTTTTCAGGAGGAGAAGATGGGATTCTTGCTTGCCTTGACGTTGACGTCTGCCGTGCTGGATTGGTATGCGGTCTACAAGGGCTGGAAAAAGATCGAATACCTTGTCAAACCGTTGACGATGGTCTTCCTGTTCCTGTGGCTGGTCTTTTCCGCCGGGCTGTCGGGGGCGCTGCTCTGGTTTGGGCTGGGCATTCTGCTCTCGCTGGCCGGGGACGTGTTCCTGATGTTCTCCGAGCGCTGGTTCATCGCCGGGCTGGCGGCTTTCCTGCTGGCGCACGTGGGTTATATCATCGGATTCAATCAGCCGGTTCCCCCGTTCAACGTTTTTGGACTGGCGCTGGCGGTCTTTACTGCCATCCTCGCGGCGCAGCTTTACAAAAAGATCGCGGCCGGGTTGGTCGCCGGAGGGAAGCCTGGTCTGCGCGGGCCGGTGCTGGCCTATACGGCGGTCATCTCGCTGATGCTGCTCTCCGCAATGCAGACTCTCCTGCGCCTGGACTGGGCGCCGGGCGCGGCGCTGGCGGTCAGCGCGGGCGCAGCCCTGTTCATGTTCTCCGACGTCATCCTGGCCTGGAACCGGTTCGTCGCCCCGATCAAGAATGGCCGTGTGATAAATATGGCATCCTACCACCTGGGACAGATCGCATTGATCGTTGGGGCGGTGATGCAGTTCGGTTAAAAACACAGAACGCGGATTTTACGGATAAACACGGAGGGAACAAAAAATCCGTTTTATCAGTGTCGTCCGTGTTCTATTCTTTCCACTCGGTCAAATCCCGCCCCAGGAATTCAGCCAGTTCGCTGTTCCAGGGTTGGTAAAAATCCTCCAAACGCTTTCGCAGCCCCTCGTCGATCGGCGGGACGTGGAAGCGTATTTGTTTTCCCCAAAAGAAGAGCCGCCGCGCTTTGGCAGGGACATATTTTTGATAGCGGGGTTTGCGAATTAAAATCTGGTAAAACGGATTCTTCCAAATCGTCGTCGGGTTGAAGGCCTGCGAGAAATCGTCGCTCTCGAAATCGGGGTCAACGCCGAGGAATTCGAAGATGCGGCGATAGAAGGCGCGCGGTTCGGCGAGCATCTCCTCGAAGACCAGCACCAGCAATTGCCGGCGCGGGAAATGCGCCAGGTAATTGCGGATATAGCGCATATACGTCCCGCGGCTGAAGTACCCTTTTTGGCCGGGGACGTATTCGTCACCGAGGTACAAGTCCACGGCTTGGGCGAAGGTGTGCGGCTCGGAAAGGTGACGCCGGTTGTCCCAGTATTGCGACAGGGCGCGGCGGATCGGCTCGCGGACGGTCAGGATCAGTTTCGCGTCCGGCAGGAGCGCGTGGATGCGGGCCGGCGCGTCGGGGTGGCAGATATATCCGGGCGAGGCCTCGCCGCGCAACGGTTCGTCGGCAGCCTCGGCAAAGTAGCGCGCGTAAAATTCCGCGCCGCGCCGATACAGCTCATCCTTGAAGAAGAAGTTGATCTCCTTCGTCTCCGGCATGTAGATTTGGGGGTGCTGCCGCAGAACGCGGTGGAGCGTCGTCGTCCCGGCTTTTTGCGAACCGATGATGAGGAAGTTGGGGTGCATGGTAAGTTCCATCATAGGGAGTCCGACGACTCTGGTCGTCGGGGCTTCCGAAGTCTCCTGACTTCAGAAGCCGCTGCTTTATTTCTCGCTCAACGGCCTGAAGCCCTCGCCCAAAGCTTCGTGCGCCTGCCCGATGACCATGAAAGCTCCCGGGTCGGCTTCCTGGATGATGGCTTTCAGCCGCGACACCTCGACGCGCGTCACAACGCAATAGAGGATGGTCCGTTCCGCGCCGGTATATGCGCCCTTCCCCGTCAGCACGGTGACGCCGCGATTGAGCGTCTCCAGAATTTGGCTGGCGACCGCATCCGGCTGCGAGGTGACGATCAGCGCCGTCCGCACGACGTTGGAGCCCTGGGCGGTTGTCTCGGCCACGATCCCGCTGACGTAGAGTGTGATCAGCGCGTAGAGGGCCTCCTTCCAGCCGAAGACGAATCCCGCCGAAAGGATGACCGCCGAATCGACCATCAGGTAACTTTGCGAGATGGGCACGCCGCGCCAGTGGTTCAGGATGCGCGCCAGGATGTCGCTGCCGCCGCTCGTGCCCTGCCCGCGATAGACGATCCCAAACCCGATCCCGCTGACGACCGCGCCATAAAGCGAGTTGAGCACCAAGTCGTCGGTCAGGCCCTCGGCGGGCAGGAACAGCGTCAGGAAATCCAGGAAGAAGGCATAGGTGATCACCGCGACGGCTGTCCGCGTGGCGAAGCGCCGTCCGCCCAGGAAGCGCCATCCCAGCACAAAGAGGGGGATATTCCCGACGAAGACCATCAGGCCGATCGGCCAGCCGGTGACGTGGTTGACCAACTGCGAGATGCCGCTGACCCCGCCGCTGGCCAGATTCGCCGGGACGAGGAACAGCCGCAGCCCGACGGCCTGGATCAGCGCGCCGAGGACGATGAGCAGGTAGTCGCGGATGGCAAGCCAGGATTGTTTGAGTTTGGTCATATGATTCAGCGCAAGGACGGATGCCACACAAGCCGTCCGCCCTTACGGAATATTGAGTTTCTCGTTTGCCAGCGCCTCGATCACGCCGATGACCGCCGAGTTATCCAGGTCGCCCATGCCCATTTGCAGCATGGCGCTGAAGAGCTGCGCGTTCCCCGAGGTGGCAGGCAGCGGGACGCCGTATTCGCGCGCCGTGTCGAGCACGATGTTCAGGTCTTTGGCCTGCATGTAGGCTTTGAAGCCCGGACCACGCTCCCCCGCGAAGAGCCGCGGCGGCTTGACGTCCAGCGTCCAGCACTGGGCTGCGCCGCCCTTGATCGCCTGGACGACCTTCTGCGGGTCGGCCCCGGCCTTCTGCGCCAGGATGAGCAGCTCGCCCGTGGCGACCATCTGCGCCGCGACCATGATCTGGTTGCAGACTTTGGCGATCTGCCCGGCGCCCGCGTCGCCGACGCGGGTGATGCTCTTGCCCATCGCCCGGAAGACCGGCATGACGGTTTCCAGCGCTTCGGCAGGCCCGCCGACCATGATCGTCAGTGTGCCCTGCTGCGCGCCGACGTCCCCGCCGGAGACGGGCGCGTCCAGGCTCGGGACGCCCTTCCCGGCCAACTGCGCGGCGATGTGACGCGCGGTGGCGGGCTTGATGGTCGAGTTGTCCACGAAGATCAGGCCCTCGTGTGCGCCCGCGATGATGCCGTCCTCGCCCAGCGCGACCAGCGCCACATCGGGCGAATCGGGCAGGTTGGTGAAGACGACGTCGACTTGAGCGGCGACGTCGGCGGGCGAAGATGCGGCCGTCGCCCCCTCGGCGACCAGTTCGTCCACCGCGGCGCGGCTGCGGTTGTGGACAACCAGCGGGAAACCGGCTTTCAGGATGTTGCGGGCCATGGGCTTGCCCATCAGCCCCAGACCGATATATCCGACTTTGAGCATGGCGACTCCTTGTAAGAAAGTGTGGGGAGATTATAACAAGAACTGACGCCCGCCCTCACCCCCGCGGAGATGTGATGTCCGGCAGTTGAACGGTGATGTCCGACAGTTGAACTGTCGGACATCCTGGGCACCTGAAATGTAGGGAAAGTCTACTTTATCTCATACACCACGTTGACCGTCACGGTCAGCGAGGTCTGGCCGGGTTGGACGGGCACGGAGGCCGCCTCTGCCATCGCAAAATCGGCCCTGCGCAGGTCTACCGTTTGGGGGGTACTGTCGTAAAAGCTGATGGTTTGCACCTCGCCCAATTTCACGCCTGCCGCCTCGGCCAGTTCGAGGGCTTGTTGGTGTGCGCTCTCGATGGCGGCGATGCGCGCTGCGGAGAGGGCCGCCGTCTTGTCGTCCACGTCGAATTGGATGTTGTTGATGTTGTTCGCGCCAGACTGGACGACCGCATCCAGCAACTCGCCCAGTTTCTCCAGGTCGCGCACGGTGACGTAGACGGTATTATCCACCACGTAGGTCGTGCCGATGACATTGCCGCTAGAATCGCGTTTTTGTGAGGGCCAGATGCTGAAGTTGCGCGTCTGGATGTCCTCCTCGGCCACGCCGAATTTTGTCAGCGTATCGGCCACGTTTTGCGCGCGGGCATTGTTCCGTGACAGCGCCGCCGCGGCCGATTCGCCTTCGGTGCGCACGCCGATGGAGATGGCGGCGATGTCCGGGGTCAGAATCGCCTGGCCGGAGCCGCTCACGTTCAACGTCCGCGCGGGAGCGGTTTGAGAAGTCGCCGGAGCGCAGGCGCCGAGTCCGAGCGTCAAAACAATCAGCAGGCTGAACAGAAAAGTCTTTTTCATGAGGTTCTCCTTTTATCGTCTCTTTGTTAGACGGTCAGGCGTGCAAAAAGTTCCCTTGTATTTTAGCTGCTTTGCCTGTAAAATACTAACACAAATGTTCTAGGGTTATTATGGCCATCGACTTTCAACAAATCTACGCCCGCATCAAAGAGATTGGCGCCGGGGCGCGCGAACGGCAGGAACGCCTGGAGAAGCTGCGCCGGCATGCCCGTCACCTGCTGGACGAATATGCGGCTCAGACGGATCATTTGCGGACCAAAGTGGACGCCGCGCTCGCGCAGGATGCCAACATCCGCTGCGCGCTGCCGTTAAATGAGCCGCTCGATGCGCACGTACCGACGCCTGCCCTGCCCGCCCAGGCAACGCTGATCGCTGCCGACGGCTCGCAGGTCAATCCCGACAGGCACGCCGCGGTGCAGTATGGGCTGGTCAACGTGGGGGCGATCGCGATGCAGCTCAACTCCGGCGAGACGCCCGAAGTCTTCACCGACAGCCAACTGCTCTTCGACGAGGAGCTATACACCCCGCGCGGCGCCATGCTGACCGAAGGGATGGTCGCCCTGCGCCGCGACCTGGCCGAGCGCGCCAAACTCGAGGAGTTGGCGAAGCGTTATGAGCCGCCTGTGATCACATTTACGGATGGGCCGATCGAGTTGTGGGGCAATAAAGACCCCAATAACGCCCGCAGCTACGAAGAAAGTTTAAATCAATATCTCGGCGCGCTCTCGCGCTTGCAGTCGAACGACATCATCACGGCGGGATATGTGGACAAGCCCGGCGCGAATCTGGTCGTGCGCCTGCTGGAGATCGCGCAGGCTCCCGCTGATAAGCTGGAAAAGCTGCGTGAGTATCACCCCCTCTTGGGCGTGACCGACCGCTGGCTCTATGGCGAGAAGGAAAATCCGCTTTTGAAGCCCGGCGAACGCTCGGCGGTCTTTGCGCTGCAGTCGAAATCGAAACAGCATTACAAAGGCGTCCTGGCGTTGCACTTTTTCTACCTCAACGTCGGCGCGGCAGGACATCCCTGGCCCGTGCGCGTCGAAATCCCCAAATGGGTGGCGGACGACAAAGGAAAGCTGGATATGCTCCACGCGGCGCTGATCCAGCAATGTCGCATTTTGGGCAGCAAGCCCTATCCCTACCTGCTGCATCGCTCGCATGAGGTGGCGGTGGTTTCTTTCGACGAAAAACGCCAGGTCGAGCAGATGTTGACGCTGGAATTGCGCCAAAAAGGCGGCGAGATCGGCGAGCAGTCGGGGAAGCAGGCGACGAAGGATGTGGCGAAGCATTAAACTGCGCTGATCATCACGAATATTTTTCGCGCAAATCAGCGTGGATTGGCGGTTAAAAAGAACTCGGAGAAACCATGCAACCAATCGAAATCGGACGTTTACTCAGCTCCGGCACGACCGGCTTTGTGGCCGGGTGCAGCGTCTCGCAACTGGACGCGCCCGCCTTCGGCGCGTTGGTGCGCGCGCCGCTGGAAAACGGGTATCAGGTCTATGGCCTGATCTACGACATCCACATTGACGATGACGGGCTGGTGCGGCAACTGGTCACGGCGGACAACGTCAGCGACGAGGTGATCGCCGACAACCGCGAGCGGCGCATCGTGCCGGTCGAGATGTCGGTGCTGTCGGTCGGCTACGAGCAGGACGGGCTTGTGTACCATCTCCTGCCGCCCAAGCCGCCGCTCAGCCTGGACGTGATCTACAAATGCGACGACAAAGACCTGGCGCGTTTCACCAGCGCAGGACGATTCGGCTACTTCCGTCATATCCTGCGCGCAAAAGATGCGCCGATCGGCGAAATGCTGGCCGCGCATATTCGACAGGCGAAAACGGCCAACGAAAAGGAGAAAAACGAAACCTGGGGTGAAGAGGCAACCCGCGAGTTGATCACGCTGCTGCGAGACGATTATCCGACCTTGATGTCCGTGCTGGCCGCGCTGGGTGAAGTTATTTAAACACGAAGGACACAAAGGACACCAAGTATTATGGCTGGTACACAAAAGCGAATTTTCGCACCGATTTCACCCGATGTGGAACGAGTGGGGAAAGTTGTCTTGGATGCGGCCTTCAAAGTCCACACGGCTTTGGGCCCGGGGTTGCTGGAATCCGTTTATGAGACCACACTAGCATATGAAGTCCGCAAGAGTGGTTTGCTGGTAGAAACTCAAGTCGTAGTGCCCATAATTTATGATGGGGCAAAATTAGAGTCTGGATTGCGCATCGATATGCGAGTCGAAAATTGCGTGATTGTGGAACTTAAGGCTGTCGAGAAAATGAATCCTGTTTATGAAGCGCAACTCATGACCTACTTGCGCTTGAGCAAAATTCGTCTTGGATTTCTCATTAATTTCAACGTACCCCATCTAAAAGACGGCATCAAACGCATGGTTGTCTAGCCCCCTTTGAGTCCTTCGTGCCCTTTGTGTTTAAGGAGTTCCCATGAGTAATCATAATCAATTCATTGGCTACATCGTCGGCGGCGGGCTGAAAGAATCCTTCCGCGCGCGTCTGACGGTGGACCCATTGACCGTGCAGGAGGGCGCCTTCGTG
>JAADGN010000124.1:2173-6897 GCA_013152325.1 Chloroflexota bacterium | reverse complement strand
CTTTGATCGTCGCGAATATTCTGCAAACCTTGATCTTGAATATCTTCACCGACCGTGATTCCCGACTCCAGGAGACACAAAACCGTCAGTAGCACTAGGCAGGCAAGCCCCAAAAACAACCATCTGTTGTTATTAAATATTTTCATTTCCTGATTTATTCAGATTCCGGAACACACATCTAATGAGCGCCACGTTGTTTGAACACCGCGAGAATCGTTTGGAATAGAATATTAATATCCAACCATAAACTGGCGCGTTCCATGTAAGCGATATCCAATCGCAGACGATCATCAAACTCAAACTGGGCACGACCAAAAATTTGCCACAAGCCGGTAATCCCAGGCATAACGTCAAGACGTTCGGTCTGCCAGAGCTTGTAGGTTTCCACGCCAAATGAAGTTGGACGCGGCCCCACCAGGCTCATCTCCCCCCGCAAGACATTGATTAACTGAGGCAGTTCGTCCAGGCTTGTCCTGCGCAGGATTCGCCCAATGGGAGTGACGCGCGGGTCGTTCGTGATTTTGAAATCCGGCCACTGCAGCTCATTCAGGCGCGCATACTTTGTTTTTAGCGCTTCTGCATTTGGAACCATCGTGCGAAATTTGAACATTGAAAAACGTCGCCCACCCTTGCCGGTGCGCATCTGCACGAACAAAGCAGGCGCTCCCGGCGAAGTGACCTTGATCACCAGCGCAATGAGCGCCACCAGAGGAAGCCAAATCGGTACGGTTAACCCAACCAGTAAAAGATCCATAACCCGTTTGGCAAAGAGATAGGCTTTCCCCGTAAGCACACGCTTACTCGGATCGTACTTCTTTACCCAACTATAATCAATAGGCGACAAAGATGCTTCCACGTAGACTTCCTCCCGCTCATAGACCTGCACAGCACCAGAATGACCTACAGAAAACACTGACCAAACTACACGCAACAACCAAAATCAGCGAATGCCTAACTCAGCTACTTGACTTGGTCCACGCTCGACACGTTCTGGTCGACCAGAGCAGGCGCACCACTCGAAGACCGAAGCCGCCGTCTGGCCATCGCAAGAAGCTCGTCAAAGGTCAAGGCCTCCCGCGGAAACGATGCAGCCCCCCACGTAATGCGTGCATTCACTTTCTCCGATACCGCCCGGCGAATTCGTTCGGCCAAGATCGTAGAATTTTGGTAATCCACCTCTGGGCAGAGCACAATAAAGCGCCGGGCCTGATCACTTATGATCAAGTCAGTCTGACGAGCGCTGTCATTGATGATCTGGCCCACCTTCGCAAAGGCAAACCTCCTGAGCAGATCACGCTGCAGAGATTTGTATTGCTGCTGCTGGTCCTCCTCACTTCCCTGCTCGACTTGCAAAACAAGCATGGAGAGGGGGCTGTTGTAGCGTCGGCTGCGCGTGATCTCCGTCTTGATCCGCTCCTCGGCATCGCGAATGTCAATGGTTCGATTCGGGTAAGTGCTGACGGCCAAACCCTTGATCAGGTCGTCAACCTGGCCGATATACCTGCCTACATAATACGATAAGCCAGCAGATATCTCAATCAGCAAAAATTGTACACCCAGTTCCTGGATGGTAAGTGAATCTGACAAAAAACGCCAGTGAAACAACCAGACCCCGGCATAGATGACAGCCCACACACCAAGCAACACATACATGGATACGCGAAGTCTTGCGGGCAGCACCAAACCTACGAAAACGGCCAAAGCCAGCATGACGAAAAAGGCGGGGCGGAAATTGAGGATTTGTTTTTCGAACTCTTCGACCTGCGCAATGCCTAGCACGATGATCAAATAAATAAAAAGCAAGATAACAGCGTTTCTTAGATCTTTCATTTAATACCACCTGCCAGAAACAATATTGTGAGGAGTGAAACACGATACGATACTGTTATCTTATCATAAATGACTACCTCCGGCGTTAAAATTTCACCTTATTTTGCGTACATCACGAATTCGATGCGGTTTGTCGTAATTGAGTAAAAAGCGCGGGCGTCAACTGGCCGCCTTGTGGAAGTCATGTTCCCGGCAGCGAATCGCTCAAACGAATGAAGAAGATATCTTTCGTAAGATTTTATCGTCACACACCATCAAGGTGACCATGGAACGGTACTCGCCGTAAAATTCACCAACTCAAAAGGAGAATATGTAAAATGAACGTACTTGCAGCCATTATTTCCGGCCTGATCGGGACAGCAGTTATCACCATGGTCATGGCGATGGCCCCCAAGATGGGCATGCCAAAAATGGACATGGTGGGGATGCTCGGCTCGATGTTCGGCAAACCCAACCGCCCAATGGGCCTGTTCATCCACCTGATGATGGGCGCCATCTTTGCCCTGATCTATGCCTATTTCTGGTCAAGCGGCATTGGAGCCGCCACCTGGCTCTCCGGCCTGCTCTTCGGCGCCGTCCACTGGCTTGTCGTCGGTGCGGGCATGGGCATGATGCCAATGGTGCACGCGGGCATCAAATCCGGGGACATCCCCGAGCCTGGCGCGTTCATGCTCAAGAACGGCGGCATGAAAGCCTTCATGGGCGGCCTGATGGGCCACATGGTCTTCGGCATCGTCGTAGCGCTGGTCTACGCGGCTTTCTAAGCCAGATGAGATTTCCCATGGTGAGCCGGAGGCCTCCTCCGGCTCACTTTTTATGCTGTAAAATAGACATGACGCTCACTGCGTATGTGCCACACACGCCAACGAGAAAGACATGAACATACCCGCCTTAACCACCGCCCAAATGGCTGAAGTCGACCGGCTGATGATCGAAGAATACGGCATCACGCTGCCACAGATGATGGAGAACGCAGGACGCAATTTGGCAGAACTGACCCGCCGCCTGCTGGGCGGTTCGGCCGTGGGACGAACGGTCGCAGTGCTGTGCGGCGGCGGTAACAATGGCGGCGGCGGGATGACCGCAGCCCGTCACCTGCACAACCGCGGCGTGGACGTACACCTGATTCGCGTTGGAGGCGGCAACCTGAAGGACGTCCCGTCCCGCCAGTGGCGCATCCTCGAAACGATGGGCTTGCGCGACGAACCGGACTTCGACCTGTCGCGGGCGGAGGTCATCCTGGACGCCATGATCGGCTACGGGCTGACGGGCGACCCGCGTCCCAACGTCGCGGTCTGGATCGAGAAGGTCAACACCGCTCCGGGGCTGGTACTGGCCCTCGACGCACCTTCGGGCCTGGACACAACGTCCGGCGCGCCGGGCAGGCCCTGCGTCCAAGCCGACGCGACGTTGACCCTGGCCCTGCCAAAAACGGGACTGCTCACGCCGTCCGCATATCCTTTCGTCGGCGACCTGTACCTGGCAGACATCAGCGTCCCGCCGGAACTCTATCAGCGTCTCGGACTGAACGTCGGCCCGCTATTTTCACAAGATACGATCATTCGCATCGAACATGAACAAGGAGAACATCATGTCTAACGCTGACCTGTATAACCTGAAACCATCGTCCATTATCGTCTACAGTACCGTCTGGTGCCCCGACTGCAAGCGCGCCAAACGATTCTTTGGCGAACAGCGCGTGGAATATACCAACGTAGACATCGAGAAAGATCCAAAGGCAATGGCGTTTGTGGAGAAAATCAACGACGGCAAGCGCGTCATCCCGACCATCATCTTCCCCGACGGGGAGATCATGGTCGAGCCCTCGAACGCCCAACTGGCTGAGAAACTCGACCTGCAAACCAAAGCCCGGCGCAGCTATTATGACGCCATCATCGTCGGCTCCGGCCCCGCCGGATTGACCGCCGCGTTCTACATGGCCCGCGAGGGACTAGATACGCTGGTCATCGAAAAGGGCGGCATCGGTGGACAAGTTGGCATCACACAGGTACTCGATAACTTCCCCGGCTTCGACGAGGGCATCCCCGGCGCCGAATTCGCCAAACGGCTGGAACGACAGGCGCGCCGCTTTGGTGTGGAAATCCTGCAAGCCCAGTCTGTGACCGAAATCGCTCGCGAGGAGCAATACTTGTGCGTCACGACCGGCGACGGCTCATCGTACGGTGCGCAAGCGGTCTTGCTGGCCACCGGTGCGAGTTACCGCCGCATGAACATCCCCGGCGAAGAAGAATTGATCGGCACCAACGTCCACTTCTGCGCGACCTGTGACGGCGCGTTCTACAAAGGCAAAAAAGTGTTGGTCATCGGCGGCGGGAACAGCGGTTTTGAAGAGGGCATCTTCCTGACCAAATTTGCCTCGCAGGTGGACATCGTCGAATTCATGCCCGAGGTGAAGGCCAGCCAGATCCTGCAGGAGAAAGTCGCCAGCATGCCCAACATGTCCGTGACCGTCAATCACGCGGTCAAGGAGTTGCGCGGGGAGAACCGCCTGGAGGCAGTCATCGTCGAAGACCGCGCCACCGGCGAACAGAAAGAATGGCACTACGACGGCGTATTCGTCTTCATCGGGCTAACCCCCAACAGCAGCCTGGTCAAAGGGAAAGCCGAACTCGACAAATGGGGCTTCATCAAAACCGAGAAGATGATGTCCAGCATGCCCGGCGTTTTCGCGGCAGGTGATGTGCGCGCCGGCTCGACCAAGCAAGCCGCCTCCGCCGCCGGAGAAGGCGCCACCGCGGCGCTGATGATCCGTGAATACTTGAACAGCCTGGGAGACTGAAGATCGAGGATGAAATAAATTGCAAAGGTGACCGGCACTTTGGTCGCGCCGGTCACCTGAAGTTTCGTATGTTATTTAATTTTCATTCCTGGGC
>JAADGN010000124.1:0-2151 GCA_013152325.1 Chloroflexota bacterium | reverse complement strand
CTGCTCCCTGTCTACCGGATCACGCTCTTTCCACCATCATCATTTCCTTGCTGCGCAGGCGGTAATCCCCATTTTTCGATAAGACCTTGTCCACAAACTGCTCCGGCACATCTACAAAGGCGCTCTGATCCTGGATGTGGATCGCGCCGATCACCTTGCCGGGGATATCCGCGTGATGAGCAATCGTCCCAACCACGTCGCTGGGACGCAAGCCATGCGAGCGGCCCTTGTCAAGGCTCAAGCGCACCATGCCAGCTTCGTGCGACTGCCCCGACGACCGATCCGCCCGAACGCGTTTGCTGCCGCGGCCCTTGTCACGATTGTTGCGGGCGTAGCGAGCGCTGCGCGGCGCGCGCGGGTCGCGCCGCGAACTCCACTCGCGCACCTCGCCGATGCTCTCGATGGGACGCTGCTTTTCGCTCTCGCGCACAATGCGCAGCGCGGCGGCCGCGACATCGAGGGGATCGTGTCCCGCCGCGACCAACTCCTCCACCGTTGCCAACTCGTCCTTGTAGCGTCCGCGCCGCAGCCAGACTTCCATGCGCTCGACAACCTGCTTTTTGCGCTTGCGCTGGATGTCGGCTTTGCTGGGCAGGGTCGCCTTGGTCTGCTTTTGACGGGTATAGCTCTCGATACGGCGCAGCATCCGCTGCTCACGCGGCGTCTGCAGGGTGATGGCGATGCCATCCTTCCCGGCACGCCCCGTGCGTCCGATGCGGTGGACGAAAACTTCGGGGTCGTCCGGCAGGTCATAGTTGAAGACGTGGGAGATGTCGTCGATATCGAGACCACGCGCGGCCACGTCCGTTGCGACGAGGACTTTGATATGGTCGTTCCGAAAACGGGACATGACGCGTTCGCGCGCGTCCTGGGAGAGGTCCCCGTTCAGCATCTCCGCGGAAAAGCCGCGGGACGCCAAAGCGTTGGACAATTCCCCCGTCCCGGCGCGGGTGCGGACGAAGATCAGCGCACGGCTGATCTCTTCCGTTTCGAAGAGACGGGTCAGGGCGGCGAGTTTGTCGCGCTGGTTGACGATGTAATACCGTTGCTCGATGGCGGCGACGGTGAGCTGCTTGTGTTTGATGACAATGGACTGCGGCTCGTTGAGATATTTCGCCGCCAGGCGGCGGATAGCCTGCGGCATGGTCGCCGAAAAAAGCGCCAGTTGACGTCCGGCCGGCGTGGCGTCGAGCAGCGTTTCGATGTCTTCGATGAATCCCATGCTCAGCATCTCGTCGGCCTCGTCGAGGACGAGGCTGCGGACGTTGCCCAGGTCGAGGGCTTTTCGCCGGAGCAGGTCGAGCAGGCGTCCGGGCGTGCCGACGACCACATCCACGCCGCGTTTGAGGGCGCTGAGCTGGCGTCCATAGGAGGAGCCGCCATAGATGGCAAGCACGCGGACGTTCAGATGCGCACCGTAGGCTTCCATCGTCTTGGCGACCTGCATGGCAAGTTCGCGCGTCGGCGAAAGGATCAATGCCTGCGGTCGCTTTTGTCCGGGAATCAGATTTTGGAGGATGGGGAGGGAAAAGGCGGCGGTTTTGCCCGTGCCGGTTTGCGCCTGTCCGATGACGTCGGCGCCGGTCAGCATGATGGGGATCATCTGCGCCTGGATAGGCGTCGGCTCGGTATAGCCACGTTCTTCAAGAGCCTGCATCAACTGCGGATGCAGGTTCAGATCACTAAATTGGGTTGTCATGCGAGTCTCCTACTTGCACTTGGGTCTTGATAGGTCCTTCATTGCATGGACTTTTCAGTCCATACCCTGTTGTTTTCAACAGTTGACCCATCCCAAAGCCAGTACGAGCCACGCTGCTGCAACAAAAACGCCCACGCTTTTCGGGGCGTCATTTTGGAAAATCAAAACGAGAATAAAATCTCCTTGCGGAGCGGATGGCAGTATAACACAGTTGTCACCCCATGCATAGTCAAGGATTGATGATCGGTGATTCCCTGTCTGAAATTGCATCAGTTCAATGCATCCCAACCATTCCTCAAGCTGAGCGCCGCGGCGAGACTGGGAACAACAACAGCAGCCCCGACCGTTTCCAAAGCCCGGCGTTTTTGCTCCGCCTCCGCGACGCCGAGCAGGTGCACCGTGAGGGAAATGCCGACACTGTGGAGCATCTCTTGCGCTCCAGCGACGCTCCG
>JAADGN010000056.1:4810-8200 GCA_013152325.1 Chloroflexota bacterium | reverse complement strand
TGGGTGTATTGCTCGCCGGTGCGCTGCTTTGCGGCGCAGGCGGTGCACTGCTGAAGGCGAACTCCCCCGGCGTGGAGGTGGCTGTGGGAGTCCGCGTCGGGGCGGCCGCGACCATCGGTGCGGCGGCCATCTCGGTCGGAGTGGGCGTCGCCGTGGGCGTGGACGTGGCCGCCGCCACGGCCGGCGGGACGCTAGCGCCCGCGACGGTGATCTTCCCGTAGCGCATGCCTTCGTTGCCGGCCCGGTCGCTGGCCTTCACCCAGGCGTAGTACTCGCCAGGCGGTGCAATCGTGCCATTCTTCCAGCGTCCGTCCCAGGCAATCTCGCCGCTGAACGTTGCCCCGCTCACCGTCTCCTGCCAGGCCACTTTCGGGTAACGCTCGTCCTCGTCTTCAATCACCACCCGCACGACGGCCAACCCGCTGCCGCCGTCCTGCACCTTGTATCCCACCGTACGCCCCAATGTCCACGAAGAAGGCAGATCGATCACCGGAGCAGTGGTATCCACGTTGAGCGTCCCCCTCGTTTCCGTGCTGTTCCCGGCCGCGTCCACGGCGCGGAATCGATAATCGTGCCCGCCGTCGCTGAACGTCAAGGGGGAAGTATAGGCCGTCCATGCGCCGCTGTCCAGGGCGTATTCCAGCGCGGCCAGCCCGGAGCCGGAATCGCTTCCGGAGGCGGAGACCTCCACCGCCGAGACGAACCAGCCGTTCGCGCCGGACGTGCCGTTCACGGACAGGTCAATGGCAGGCGGAATGGTATCCACGTCCACGCCCTGGGTGATCTCGGACACGTTCCCGGCGTTGTCTGTGGCGCGGAACTGGACCGTGTGCCCGCCGTCGCTGAACGTCAGCGGCGCGGCGTAGGCCGTCCAGGCCCCGCTGTCCACGCTGACTTCGAAAGCCGCCAAGCCAGACATGGCGTCTGCGGCGGTTGCGGAGACTTCGACCTGGCTGACGAACCAGCCGTTCGTCCCGGTTGTGCCGCTCAGCGTCCCGTCGATCTGCGGCGGGGTGCTGTCGCGCATCCAATTGGTCGAACCCGAATCGGATCCGGACGCGGAAGTGACGGTGTAACTGGCCGTACCGCTGCCTTCCGGCAGGGGCAGCGCGAGCAGGAGACGCTCCCCGCGCCGGGCGGGCAGGCGAAGGGCGCGCCGTCCACGTCGCCGCTGATCATCAGGTCTTGCCCCTGGGGGTCGGATGCGGTCAGGTCGAGCGTTTCGCTCCCGACGCACCAGCCGCCCGTGCCCCATTGGGAGCAGGCCAGCGTCCCGCTGATGGTCGGGGGTGCGGGCGTCGGCGTGTCGTCAACGCCGCAGCGCGGGTCGGACTTTGGCAGACATACGCCGCCGTGGCAGCATTCGTTGTCCGCGCAATCCCACCGCTCCCAGCACTCCGTGGCGGCGGCCCTCCCGCTCAGCGACAGGGCCAGGAACAACACGGGGATCAGCGCCAGCAAAAGTTCCCGGCGACGCACGGCCAGGGCGGCCAACAGCACGGCCAGGCCAAGCCAGATTGACCAGAGTGTACTCGGACACAGTGCGAACAAGTACACGCCGACCGCAAGGCAGACGACCGCCGCGGCCAGCAACAGGGCCGGGATGAAGCTCGAAAGGATATGAAGAATCGTGATTCGCGAGGGATGTGAAAAAGATTTCATCTTGTCTCTCCCCACTGTTGGGATGAAGGCTTTTCACCAGTATAGTTATTTTTGTCCTTCTGTCAAGCGGGCCTGGGTGCGAAATTGTAAGGCCGGAGCAGTCAAGAGAAGAGACTCGTTGCCAGTGGCGGGACGCTGAGGCTGGCTACCATCTGTTAGAATTCACATATTCTCACAAGGGTCTGTGCGGCGAACAGTCGTTGCACCCTACGAACCATGAACCTCTCTCAAGCCCTGCGGCTCTCTCCTCCCATTCGCCTGGCGCTGGTCGGCGCGGGCGGCAAGACCACAGCCATGTTCCGGCTGGCGCGCGAACTGGCTCCGGCCATCGTCGCCGCGACCACGCATCTGGGCGCGTGGCAAATCCCGCTGGCCGACCGGCATTTCGTCTGGGAAGAGGACGGGGGGATGCCCGACATCGAACCGCATCTCGGCTCCGGCGTGACTTTGGTCACCGGCCCGCTCGACAGCACCCTGGACGAAGCCAAAGGGCGCACCCGCGGCCTGTCCCCCGCGCAGCTGGAGGCGCTCCACGACCTGGCCGGGCGCCATTCCTTGCCCCTGCTCATCGAAGCGGACGGGGCGCGGCAAAAGCCGCTCAAGGCTCCGGGGGAGCATGAACCGGTCATTCCAACGTTCACCAAACAGGTCGTGGTCGTCGCCGGGCTGACCGGCCTGGGAAAGCCGCTGACCGAAGAATGGGTGCATCGGGCAGAAACGTTTGGCAAATTGGTAAATTGGGGGTCAGGAAAGCCCGTCACGCCGGACGCTCTCGCAAGGTTGCTGACCCACCCCGAAGGCGGCCTGAAGAACATCCCCGCCGGGGCGCGGCGCGTCGTGCTGCTCAACCAGGCCGATACGGCGGAACTGCAGGCCACTGGGGGCAAAATGGCACAGGATTTGCTTGGCGCGTTCGACGCCGTCCTTGTCGGAGCGTTAGCAGGTTCGAACGTCGGGACGTCCCAACGTGCAAACCTGTCAACTTTTGAGCGCGCCGCCGGCATTATCCTCGCCGCCGGAGAGTCGACGCGTTTTGGCAGACCCAAACAACTGCTGGACTATCACGGCCAGCCCTTCGTACGCGCCGCGGCGCAGACCGCGCTGCAAGCGGGGCTTTCGCCCGTCGTCGTCGTGACCGGCGCGGGGACCGCACAAGTCGAGGCCGCGCTGGCAGGTTTGCCGGTAAAGATCGTCCGCAACGAGGCCTGGCGGAGCGGGCAGAGTTCGTCCATTCGGGCGGGGCTGGAGGCCGTCAGTCGCCGGGCCGGCGCGGCCATCTTCCTTTTGGCCGACCAGCCGCAGGTCACGCCGACGGTGCTGCGCGCGCTGGTCGAGGAACACGCCCGCACGCTGGCCCCCGTCGTCGCGCCGCTGGTCGAGGGGCGGCGCGCCAACCCGGTGCTGTTCGACCGCGTCACTTTTCAAGACCTGCGCCGCCTGCAAGGCGACGTCGGCGGGCGGGGCATCTTCTCTAAATTTTCACCCACCTACCTGCCCTGGCACGATTCGTCCCTGCTGCTGGACGTGGACAGGCCGGAAGATTACGAGAGGCTGCTCGCGAGATAGCCTCCCGCAGGTCCGGAACCCGCGGGAGGCTGCGCAATGTGGTTTAATTAGCCCCATGAACGCCATCACCGCCATCGTACTGGCTGCCGGGCAATCGCGGCGCATGGGGCAGCCCAAAATGCTCCTCCCGTGGGGCAGGACGACCGTCCTCGGGCATGTAGT
>JAADGN010000056.1:0-4740 GCA_013152325.1 Chloroflexota bacterium | reverse complement strand
CACCCGGCTCGCGGCCAAACTTCCGGTGCGGAGCGTCCACAACCCTGGTTACGCGCAGGAGGGCATGATTTCGTCCATTCAATGCGGGCTGCGGGCGATGTCGCCTGAGCGGCGCGGCGCGCTGGTCGCGCTCGGCGACCAGCCCCAAGTCCGGGAGCGCACCGTGCGGCGCATCGTCGCCGCCTTCGTCAAACCCGGCGCGGCGCTCGTCGTCCCCAGTTACCAGATGCAACGCGGGCATCCCTGGCTGGTATCCCGCGCGCTGTGGCCCGACCTGCTGGCGCTGTCCCCCACCCAGACGGGACGCGATTTCCTGAACGCCCACGCCGATCAAATCCTGTACCTGCCCGCCGAAGACGACAGCATCCTGCGCGACCTGGACACGCCCGAAGATTACGAACGCCAGCGCCCGACGTAACGGCTTGGATTTTTCGGGTTTATCCTGTATGATGGAGCAACACCATTCGGACACTGGAGAACACATGAAATATCTGATCATCGTCAACCCCATCTCGGGCCGCGGCTACGCCGAGAAGTCCGTCCCGACCATCGAGGCGCAACTGGGATCGCACGGGCTGGACTTCGACCTGGTGCGCACCGAACGCCCCTGGCACGCCGCCGACCTGGCCGAACAGGCCGCCCGCGGCGGCTACGACGTGGTCATCGCCGCCAGCGGAGACGGGGCGGCCAACGAAGTCCTGAACGGCCTGATGCGCGCCCGCGCAGCCGGCTTCGACAAGACGGCCATGTACATCCTGCCGGTCGGCACGGGCAACGACTTCGCCTACGGGATGGGCATCCCGGTCGGGCTGGAGGAGGCCTGCCGCGCCCTGGCCAAGGGTCAGCGCCGCAAAGTGGACGTCGGCCTCGTCAAGGGCGGCGACTTCCCCAAAGGGCGCTATTTCGGCAACGGGGTCGGGGTCGGTTTCGACGCCGCGGTCGGGTTCGAGGCCGTCAAAATCCGCTGGACGCGCGGCCTGCTGGCCTACCTGATCGCCACGATGCGCACCGTCTTCCTGTACTACAAAGCCCCCACCGTCCGCATCGCGTTCGACGAGCAGACCATCGAACAACCCTCGCTGCTGGTCTCCGTCATGAACGGCCGGCGCATGGGCGGCGGATTCTACATGGCCCCGCAGGGCGATCCGGGCGACGGCTGGTTCGACCTGTGCATCGCCGAGGAGGCCAGCCAGTTGCGCATCTTCGGGCTGATCCCCCACTTCCTGGAAGGCACGCAGACATCGCAGCCGGAGATCAAAACCGCCCAGGCGCGCAAAGTCACCGTGACCGCGCTCAAGGGCACGCTCCCGGCGCACTGCGACGGCGAAACACTCTGTTACGCCGGTCAGGAACTGAGCATCGAATTGATCCCCCAGGCGCTTGACTTCATCACCGCGGAGGCATAATTGCGGTACCTGATCATCGCCAACCCGGTATCCGGACGCGGGCGCGGCAGGAAAGCCATCCCCACCATCGAGACTGAACTGCGCGCCTTGTCCCTGGATTTCGACCTGGTGCGCACCGAACGGCCCTGGCACGCCGCCGAACTGGCCGAGCAGGCCGCCAAAGACGGCTGCGACGTGGTCGTCGCCGCCGGCGGCGACGGGACAGTCAACGAGGTGCTCAACGGCCTGATGGGCGCGGACGACGGGGGAAAACGGCCTGCCTTGGGCATCCTGGGCATCGGCACGGGCAACGACACAGCCTTCAGCATGGGTCTGCCCACCAACCTGAACGCGGCCTGCCAGGCCCTGGCAAAGGATCTCCGCCGGAGAATGGATATCGGCCTGATGAAAGGCTGCAACGTCCCCCAAGGGCGCTATTTTGGCAACTGCATCGGCATCGGCTTCGACGCGGCCGGGGGCATTTTGGCGGAAAAAATCACCTGGGCAGGCGGTTTCCTGGCTTACCTGATCGCGGCGCTGCAAAATATCTTTCTCTACTACAAAGCCCCAACCCTCGAAATCCAATTCGACGACGAGACAATCACCATACCCTCGCTGCTGGTCTCGATCATGAACGGGCAGCGCATCGGCGGCGGCTTCCTGACCGCGCCGGAGGCCCTGCCCGATGACGGCGCCTTCGACCTGTGCATCGCCGAGGAAGTCAGCCGCCCGCGCATGGTCACCTTGCTGCCGCACTTTATCAGGGGGACGCAGGCCACACAACCCGAAATCCGGATGGCGCGGGCGCGCAAGGTCATCGTCAACGCGCTGAAAGGCTCCATGCCGGTCCAGATCGACGGAGAGATCATCTGCGCCGAGGGCAAGAAGCTGTCCGTCGAAATCCTGCCCGGACAGTTGGAAATCGTTGGAGCGGGGGGCTAATGCGTCTGCTGCACCGTTTTGTTTCCGGCCTCGTCAAAACAGGCACCAGCATCCTGTGCCGTATCGACGGCGCGGAACTGGAAAAAGTACCCCCCAGGGGACCGTTGATCGCCTATGCCAACCACATCGGTTCGCTGGAAGTGCCGCTGCTGTTCGCCCATCTTCAGCCGCGACCCGTCACCGCGCTGGCAAAAGTCGAATCCTGGGACATCCCGCTCTACCACTGGCTGTTCAACCTGTGGAGGCTGATCCCCGTCCGGCGCGGGGAAGCGGATTTGGATGCCCTGCGCCAGTCGCTGGCGATGCTAAAAGAAGGCTACATCTTCGGCATCGCCCCCGAAGGGACGCGCAGCCACGACGGTCGATTGCGGCGCGCCCATCCCGGCGCGGTACCGTTGGCGCTGCACAGCGGCGCGCCGTTGCTGCCGATAGCCCACTGGGGCGCAGAAAATTTCAGCGAAAACATCAAACGCCTGCGCCGCACGGACTTCCACATCCGCGTCGGCAAAGCATTTCACCTGGACACCCGCGGAGAACGGGTCACCCGCCAGGTGCGCCAGCAAATGGTGGACGAAATGATGTATCAGTTGGCCAGGCTACTGCCGGAAAAATATCGCGGCGCGTACGCTGATCTGGACAAGGCGACGGAGAAATATCTTCGCTTTGCGCAGGGGGAGGCAGCCGTCCGCCCCTACGGTTCGAATTCATAAAAATACAAATTCGTCTCCCACCTGTTGAAGCCCATTTTTCGATACAGCCGATTAGCCGCCACGCGGCGCGGATTGGAGGTCAGCGCGACGCCGTCCGCGCCGGCTTCACGCGCCAGGCGCAGGCCTTCCCGCATCAATGCTTCGCCAATGCCGAGCCCGCGCATCCCCTCGTCCACGACCACGTCTTCGATGTGGGCGCGCACCCCGGTCGGCACGCGGTAAACGATCAACGTCAGCGCGCCGACGACAGGCCCCGTCCCGTTCGGATGGCGGGCTGTCAGCAAGATGGATGAATCCGAAGCCAACAGCGCAGCCAGTTCGTCACGCGTGGGCGGCGGATTATTTTGTGTCAACTGGGGAACGAGACGCTGCAAAGCGCCGCAAAGCTCATCGGTGACTTGCGTGATCCGCTGTATGTGCATAAGGGGAAAAAGCCTTCGCTGTCAACAACCCACTAAGAAAGCAGGTTCCTGATCTCGCCGCGAACGAAGTTCTCAAGCAATTGTTCCATAATCTTCGGCGGGATACGCGTCACATTGCCCAACATCGTCGAGCGCCAGAAAACTTCGGCCACGTGTTCCAGCCGCTCCAGGTGGATCAGGGCTTCATCCAAATTGCGGCCAACGGTCAACGAGCCGTGTTGACGCAACAACAGCGCATCATGCGTGCGGATCTGGTCACGGATCACTTCCGCGTCCTCGTGGGAGGAAGGCGTGGCAAAAGCCGTTATCGGGATTTCGCCCATCGTCAGCAATACTTCGGGGAGCATGTCCACCGGCAGCGACAATCCGGCCACGGTCAGTGTGGTGGCAAAGATGGGGTGCGCGTGGAGCACTGCCCGCACGTCCGGGCGCTGGCGGTAGACTTCAAGGTGCATGGGCGTTTCCGAAGACGGCCGCAGGCCCCGGTTGGAGTCCGACTCGAGAAGGTCGCCATCGAGATTCAGCACCAGCAGGTCGCGCGCCTCCATGCGTCCCTTGCACAATCCGGCCGGCGTGATCAGCACGCGCTCGTCATCGAGACGGATTGAAATGTTGCCGTCGTTGGCGACGGTCAGACCGCGGTCATAAATGATGCGTCCGCATTCCACGATGGCGAGACGCAGATTCAGTTCAGGGGTGGTTTCGTCAAAACGTAAAAGATTCATGAATTCCTTGAGACAACTTACTCTTCGGTATGCTACCGCGGGCGCAGCGCCACAACCGGCACGACCGCGGCCAATTTCTGGCAGGTTTCACGATCAGGCGATAAGCGCTCGCCAAGCATCACCCTGACCAACTCACGGAAAGCGGCAGGGTATTTTTGCGCATAGCTCCACAAACGCTCGACGCCTTCTTCCTCCGGGAGCGTCTCGGCCAACGCGTCGAAGCGGCGATTCTTGACCTGGACGGTCACGGACGGCGTTTTCAGCACGTTGCGATACCAGTCCGCTTTCTTGCCCCAGCCTGAAACGACATAGTACGTACCGCTCGCTTCATCGTGTGCCACCACCTCCAGAACAACATAGCGCGGCAGGCCGCTCTTGCGCCCGGTGTGATTCAACATCAAAAAGCGATTGCCCATCAGCCAGCCCAGGCGGGCACGGTAGAGATAGATGGGAAAGCGCATAAAAGCCCGCAACAACGGGCGCTCGCGGACAGGTTTTGCACTCAGTCTGGTCATGGCATACCTCTCTCTACCCGCACATTATAACGCTTCAAGCG
>JAADGN010000053.1 GCA_013152325.1 Chloroflexota bacterium | reverse complement strand
TGGGCGAGAAGATCACTTTCAGCGACCTGAAAGGCACGCTCTCTGACTTTGCCCGCCGCATGTTCGGACCGCAGGCGCGCACACGCTTCCGTGCCTCATACTTCCCCTTCACCGAACCCTCCGCCGAGGTGGACGTGGAGTGCTTCGTCTGCGGTGGGAAAGGGTGCTCGGTCTGCAAGCGGACGGGGTGGCTGGAGATTCTCGGCTGCGGTATGGTGCACCCGGTCGTGCTGCAAAATGGCGGCTACGACCCGAAACGTTACACCGGCTTTGCCTTTGGCATGGGGCCGGAGCGTCATGCTGCGGCACAAGATCGAGGACATTCGTTACTTCTGGGGAAACGATATTCGTTTCCTGGGACAATTCTAGGAGGCCAGCATGAAACTACCCGTATCCTGGCTAAAAGATTTTGTAGATATTGATATTTCCGTCGAAGGACTGGCCCGTACGCTGACCCTGGCCGGGCTGGAAGTGGAAGAGATCCGCTATGTCGGCTGGGAGATGCCCAACGATCAGGCCGGCGAGAAACACGAATTCAAGACCTATGGCCTGGCATGGGACCGTGAGAAAATCGTCGTGGCCGAGATCCGCGAGGTCATGCCGCATCCCAACGCCGACCGGCTGGTGCTCTGCGACCTGTTCGACGGCCGGCAGCAGCACACCGTCCTGACCGGCGCGCCAAATCTCTTTGAATACAAGGGCAAAGGGCCGCTGCCATCGCCGCTCAAAGTCGCTTATGCCAAGGAAGGCGCACGAATCTACGATGGACACAAGAACGGCCAAGTCCTGGTCAAACTGAAACGCGCCAAGATCCGCGGCGTCGAATCCTACTCGATGGTCTGCTCGGAGAAAGAGTTGGGCATCTCCGACGAACACGAGGGCGTCATCATCCTGGACGCCGACGCGCCGACCGGCACGCCGCTGGCCGATTACATGGGCGACGCCGTCCTGGACATCGACATCCTGCCCAACAATGCCCGCAACGTCAACGTGCTGGGCGTGGCGCGCGAAGTCGCCGCATTGACCGGCAAAACGTTAAAGAAACCGGATTTGGAAACGCCGACCGGCGGCGACCCCATCGAGGGCCTCGTCCGGATCGAGATCACCGATCCGGAGCTGAATCCGCGCTTCGTCCTGGGCCTGATCCGGGACGTGGAAATCCGCCCCAGTCCATACTGGGTGCAGCGCCGCCTGCGTCTGGCTGGCATCCGCCCGATCAACTGCATCGTGGACGCGACCAACTACGCCATGATCGAGATCGGCGAACCGCTGCACGCTTTCGATTACGACGTACTGGTGCAGCGCGCCGGCGGAAAACCGGTGACGATCATCACCCGCACCGCCAAACCCGGCGAAAAACTGACCACCCTGGACGACGTTGAACGCGAACTCCAACCCAGCAACGTGCTGGTCTGTGACGCGGCCGGGGCGCTCTCCATCGCAGGCGTGATGGGCGGAGCCGAGTCCGAGGTCACGGAATCGACCCGCAACGTGCTGCTCGAGGGCGCGGCCTGGAATTTCATCAACATCCGCCGCACGACCAACGCCCACAACCTGCCATCGGAAGCCTCCTACCGCTTCTCGCGCGGCGTCCATCCGGCGTTGGCCGATGACGGCGTCCGCCGCGGGCTGCAATGGATGGCTGCCTGGTCTGGCGGAAACGTCGCACCCGACCTGGTAGACAACTACCCCTTGCCGCCCAAAGACCCAATCGTGGAGGTCGGCGAGAAAGACGTGCAGCGTCTGCTCGGCATCCAGCTCTCGGCGCAGGAGATGGCCGACCTGCTGACCCGGCTCGAATTCGAGTGCCAGGTCAAGGGCAAGATCGTCACCGTCAAGACCCCGCCCTTCCGCATGGACATCGGCGAGGGCGTGGTCGGCGTGGCCGACGTCATCGAGGAGATCGCCCGGCTCTATGGCTACGACCGCATCCCCGAAACGCGCATCGCCGACCAACTGCCGCCCCAAACCGGCAACCCGGCGCACGCCTGGGAGGAGTCCCTGCGCGACCTGCTCGCCACGCTGGGCATGCAGGAAGTCGTCACCTATCGCCTGACCTCGCCGGAGAGTCAGGATCGCATCGGCGTGCAGGGCGAATACGTCAAGATCGCCAACCCGAGCACACCCGAAAAACGCGTCCTGCGCCGCAGCCTGCTGGCCTCCGTGCTCGAAATTGTCGAGCGCAACGCCCGCCTGTATCCCTCGCTGGCCTTCTTCGAGGTCGGGCCGGTCTTCGCGCCAAACGGGGACGACCTGCCGGACGAGCCGCGCAAATTGGCCCTGACGTTGACCGGACGCCGCAGCGCGCCTGCCTGGGACGTCAAAGACAGCCCGAACATGGACTTCTTCGACCTGAAGGGACGCATCGAATCCCTTTTGGCCGGCCTCCGTTTAACGGACATCGCCTACACGCCCGGCGACCATCCCGCCTTCCACCCCGGCAAGTGTGCCGAGGTCCGCGCCGGGGACGAGGTGCTGGGGGTCTTCGGCGAGCTGCATCCGCTGGTGCAGGAGAAATACGAATTTGGCGATGCGCCCGTTCTGGCCGCCGAATTCGACCTGGCTGCGCTGCGCGCCGCCCAACCGGATTACGAGATCGAGCCGGTTCCCGCCTTCCCGCCGGTATTGGAGGACATCGCCGTCATTGTGGACGAGTCCGTCCCCGCTGCACAGGTCGAGGCCCTCATCCGTCAGACCGGCGGCAGGATGCTGGCCGAGGCGCGGCTGTTCGACGTCTACCGCGGCAAACAGATCGGCGCGGGCAAGAAGTCCCTGGCCTACGCCCTGACCTACCAGGCCCCTGACCGCACGCTGACCGACAAGGAAGCCGCCAAACTCCGCAACAAGATCGTCCGGCGGCTGGAGCAAGAGATTGGCGCCCAGCTGCGCGGATGAGACCGGAAGCGGTCGAATACGCTCCCGCAGGCGTCAACTCTGCGGGAGCGTGCGTTTTAGCCTGTGAAATGCACCTTGTTTTCGAAATCAATTCCCTGTATACTGGTTGTGTGTTTCACCGTCTTTATTGATGACTGGAGGAGAAGAAAAGCATGGACAAAAAGACTACAGGAATTATTGCCACGGTTGCAACGGCCCTGCTCTGTGGCTGCCCCGGATTGGGCGCGCTCTGCTTCGGCGGGATCACCGCAATGGCTGGCGTTATCCCCGGTTCGGACATTGACATTATGGGCAGCAGCGATCCCCAAACCGCCCTGATAACAGGCCTGGGTACGTTGTGTGTGGGCCTCATCTTCATCGCGATCCCGGTCGTGGTCGGTTTTGCGACCCTGCGCAAGAAACCGGAAGAAGCCGTTGTGGACGTCAACGAACCCATTCCCCCCGCATCGTAAACGACAACAGTATCCAAAATAAAACAAGTAGGGCAGGAGTTGCGTCCTGCCCTACCGTTGTTTAATCTGTCGGCGCAATGCTGCGCCAGGCTCGCCGATTTATTCCTCGTCGGGGTCGTTATCCAAAATTTGCTCGATCTGCTCGAACACATCGTCCGTCAACTTGGTCACGGCTTCACCCGCGGCGAGGTTATCCTGCAGCTGCTGCAGCTTGGTCGCGCCAGTGATCACGCTGCTGACCTCCTTGCGTCGCAGCAGCCAGGCAATGGCCAACTGGGCGGTGGTCAGGCCCAAATCGTTGGCGACTTCCGTCAGCTGCCGCACCATGCCGACCCGTTCGGGGGTGATGCGGTCGCGGATCCAGGCCATGCTCTCCATCGAGGCGCGCGTCCCCTCCGGGACGCCCTCGTTGTACTTGCCGGTCAGGATGCCCTGGTATAGCGGACTCCAGGTGGTCAGGCCGATTCCTAATTTCTCGCAGACGGGGGCCAGTTCCGCCTCCACGCGGCGGCGGTGGAACATGTTGTATTGCGGCTGCTCCATCGTCGGCGGGACAAGGCCATGTTGATAAGCCTGGCTGACCGCCTCGGTGATCTGCCAGGCGCGCCACTCGGACGTGCCCCAGTAGAGGATTTTGCCCTGGTGGACGAGGTCGCTCATCGTGCGGACGACCTCCTCGATGGGCGTATCCGGGTCGAAACGGTGGCAGAAATACAGGTCGAGGTAATCGGTGCCCAGCCGCTTAAGCGAGGCATGCACCGACTCGGTGATATGTTTGCGGGAGAGGCCGCGCCCGTTGGGTCCCGGCATCGTCGGCCAAAAAACCTTGCTGGAAATGACCAGCGCTTCGCGCGGCAGATCCTTGATGGCCTTGCCCATTACGCTCTCGGCCTGGCCGTTGGCATAGATGTCGGCGTTGTCGAAAAAGTTGATCCCCGCTTCGTACGCGGCATGGATCAACTGACCGGCAGTTTTTTCATCGATCTGGTCGCCAAACGTCACCCACGCGCCAAACGAAATTTCGCTTACTTTCAGCCCCGAACGGCCTAAACGACGGTAGTGCATATTACCTCCACGACTTGCGGCTATTTGACAATGATTTGAAAACTGATGTAGCAGAACACGTACTTTCCCTTGCGCATTGCCCAGGTGGTCAAATAGGAACCGGGCGATTTCGGGGCTTTCATATGTACGATCAACTTCGCCGTCGACCCTACGCTGGTATTGTCGCCCAACTGGTAGGCATCCTTTTTGTGGAACTCGTCGCCCGTGATGTACATGTACATGGCGGTGTCTTTGTACCAATCCTTCGAACCAACATTTCGAACCGTCCATTTCCAGTCGAAATCTTCATTTGGGGCAAACGTCGACCCATTTTCCGGCGTCTGCGAGACGAATTGGCAGACATATTTGGCGGGCTCTGCGGTCGCGCCTCCGCTGCCAGAACCATCACCGGTGGGCGATGGGGACGGTGTTAGCGCCGACCCTGGGGTGAGCGTATACAGAAGAAAGATGAACGTCGGCGTGGGGGTCAGTGTTTGGGTTGGCGGGGGCGACGTCGAGGTCGGGGTGAATGTTGGCGGCGGCGTAAAAGTGGCCGTCGGCAAGGCGGCGGCAGTTTGTGTCGCCAGAACGGCATAAGTCGCGGCGACGATGGTCTCCACCATCCCCGGCCCTTGGTCAGGGAGAGGTGTTGGAGCAAAAGGCGCGCAACCGGAAAACGTCAATGTGACAACCAGCAGCAAGCCAAAAATACGTCGCGTTCGCTTCTTCATGCTGTACCTTGCTCTCGCGTTCGATCTACGTCACGAGGGTTATTTTTGGACGAAGATGGCAATATACGGGGTGCAGAATTTGGAACCATCGCCAATAATGGCCCACCACATGACAAAGGTCTCTTTGTCGCGTCCATCGACGTTTGGCGCTGTGACCTCGATCCGCAGCGTAACGGTATCCCCGGGAGCAATGTCAGATCCCAGGGTCATGGCTGCCGTGGGCGACATTGCTTCCCCTTTGAAGTACTGGAAGGGCCAAGTCGACGCCCAGGTTTTCTGTCCGGTGTTCTTTATCACCCATTCGACGTCAAAGCTGTCCCCCGGCTTATAGACGAACTGACCATCATCCGGTTTCTGCGCAACCAAGCTGCAGCCCAGTTGGGGCACCTTTGTCGGTTCGGCGCTGCTGCCGCCACCACCGCCGCCGCCGCCGCTGCCAGACGGAGGCACAAGAACGAGAGGGGTGATCGTGGGGAATGGCGTCAGCGTCGGCGGGATCGAAATGGGCGTATTGGTCGGCTTTTCGGTCGGGACGAGCGTCGCCGTGGGCTGCGGCGCGGCAGGTTCTTGGGCTTTTTGCGTCTCAAGAGCCTGCGCAACTGCCGTCTCGATCAGATTGGCTACTTGAGTACCGTCCGTTGTAGAAGGTACAGGCCCGCAGGCTGCCAATAAAACCAGGGCTGCCAACAAAGCATACACTAGACGAAGCTGTTTGGGCGGTTTCATAGTTGCTCCTTGTTTACGAATTTTCTTCGGGGTCGCTGCTCTCGCATTATTTCGAAGGCTTCTCTACATTGATCGCGACATACGGATAGCAGAAGCCGCCAACTGTCCAGGTCATGACCTGGAAACCCTGGTCTGCAGGCGCATTGGCGTCGAAGACCACGGAATAGGTGTCGCCAGGTTCCATCTTCGGAAGTTCAACAGCGGCGTGTGTGGTCATCTGCGGTCCGCTGTGATATTTCAGGTCGAAGCCCGCGTCCCACGTCTTGGTGCCGGTGTTGACAATCGTCCACTTGATGTCGAAAGGATCGTTGGGCCGGAATACCTGGTTGTCGTATGGCCTTTGGTGAATGATATCGCAGGCATATTCCGAGGGAGTGCTGCTGCCGCCGCTGCCGCTGCCACCGCTGCCAGACGGCGGCGGCAGGACGAGGGGCGTGATCGTGGGGAACGGCGTCAGCGTCGGCGGAATGGGAACAGGCGTATTGGTCGCGGCTTCGGTTGCCGTAGCCTGCGGCGCGGCGGGCGCCTGGGCCTTTTCCGTCTCGAGCGCCTGGGCGACAGCGGTGTCTATCATTTCGGCGACTTGCGTGCTGTCCATCGCGGACGGCACAGGCCCGCAGGCTGCCAACAAGATCAGAACGGCCAGAAAAGCGTATGCCGGGCGAAACTTCTTGAGCGTTTTCATCGTTGCTCCTTGTCTACAAATTTTCTTCAGGTTCACCGCTGCCAATGCCAAGCGGCTGCCACTTGTGCTCGTCCTTGAGACGATGCCGGACGCCGCCGCGCTCGTGGAGCAGTTCAAAGCCTTCGGGTTCAATGAACATCCGCTCACCGTCGAGCAGGCCCGTGATCCCGGCCTGGCCCGGTTCGGGTCGCTTGTTCTGACAGTAGGCGCAGGTCTTCGGATCGTGTGACGTGTATTCAGTCGGCTCTTCATACGTCGTGATATAGCCTTCGAAGTTGCGCAGCACGATCTTGTGGTCAGACATGCTGAGCATGTAATTGGGCATGACCGGAATCTTGCCGCCGCCGCCCGGCGCGTCGATGACGTATTGCGGGATGGCGAAACCGGAAGTGTGGCCGCGCAGCGCTTCCATGATCTCGATGCCCTTGGCGACCGGTGTGCGGAAGTGACCGGCGCCCTCCACCAGGTCGCACTGGTACAGGTAGTACGGACGGACGCGGATGCGCACCAGTTTTTGAGCCAGGTCACGCTGGATGTGCGGACAATCGTTGATCCCGGCCATCAACACCGACTGGTTGCCAAGCGGGATGCCGGCGCGGGATAATTTGTCGGCAGCCTCGGCCAATTCGGCGGATATCTCGTTCGGGTGGTTGACGTGGATGTTGAGCCACAGCGGATGATACTTTTGCAGCATGTCGGTCAACTCGTCGGTGACGCGCATCGGCATGAAGACCGGCACGCGCGAGCCGATGCGTACGATCTCGATATGCGGAATCTCGCGCAGGCGGCGCAGTATCTTTTCCAGGATTTTCGGCGCCAACACGAGCGGGTCGCCGCCCGAGAGCAGCACGTCACGCACCTGGGGTGTGTGCTTGAGATATTCGATCTGCATCTCGAACTCGGCTTGTGAGAAGGTCGCGCCCGGGTCGCCGACGATGCGCGAGCGCGTACAGTAGCGGCAGTAGGTGGCGCACTGCGTGGTGACCAGCATCAGCACGCGGTCGGGGTAGCGGTGCACCAGTCCCGGCACGGGCGAATGCTTGTCTTCCGCCAGCGAATCTTCCATCATGGCGGTAAAGGGGACCATCTCCTTGTCGGTCGGGATGACCTGCTTGCGGATGGGGTCATCCGGGTCGTCCGGGTCGATCAGCGAGATGTAGTAGGGCGTGATGTCGACGCGGAACAGGCCGCTGGAATTGAGGGCCTTGCGCTCGCTCTCGGTCAGCGGGAGGACTTTCTCGATCTCTTCGACACTGTTCAGGCGGTGGCTCAACTGCCAGCGCCAGTTGTTCCATTTCTCGTCGGGCACGTCGGCATAGACCGGCGCTCGGCGGGAGGTAAAATCAGCAGGCATGGTTTTCTCCATCAGGGGGTACACAGATCAGATAACGGCTACAAATTCGGCACCAAGGCGCTGCTGGGGGATCATGATCGGGGCGAAAGAAGCCCCCGAAATACGGCGCAATATAAAAATACACGTTTGCCATGAAGGTATTGTAAGAGGAAACAAATTCGAGGTCAATGAGGAATTTGTCCCCCTCCCAAAAAGGAACCTCCCGCTGATTTCAAACCCGCGGGAGGTCGGTTCGTGGCGGGGAGGGCGGGATTCGAACCCGCGGTCGAGTTAACCCCGACACCCGCTTAGCAGGCGGGCCCAATCAGCCACTCTGGCACCTCCCCATTCGGTTGTTAATACTCGGGTGGACAAGTAGGCGGAGGGAGTGGGATTCGAACCCACGTAGGGGGGAACCCTAACCTGTTTTCAAGACAGGCGCCTTCGTCCACTCGGCCATCCCTCCGAGCGGATGGATTTTACCATATCTTTGACGCCGGAATACGGCCTGTTGACTTCGTCGCTCGACCTGACCCTCCAACCAGCGCCTATGGTCTATCTCTGACAAGATTGGTATAATTCGCAGGCTGAGCGCCCTGCGACGCGCTTCCCGCAGGCCCGCGAATTTTGTAAGGAGCAGGATGAAATACCATATTTGGACCGAAGGCTGCCAGATGAACGTGGCCGATTCCCGCCGTCTGGGATCGGCGCTGGAGCATTTGGGCTACACATTTACCGCCAAACCCGACGACGCCGACGTGATCGTGCTCAACACCTGCGTAGTGCGTCAATCCGCCGAGAACAAGGCCTACGGGCGGCTGCATTCCATCCGTCCGCTCAAGGACAAAAATCCTGACCTCGTCATCAACCTGATGGGATGTCTGGTCGGCGTGCGCGGGGCGGAGAAATTGCAGGAAAAACTGCCTTTTGTGGACGTCTTCTCCCCGCCCTCCGATCCCGGCCCCCTTATCGCCTACCTCACCCAGGACGAAGACTACCTCGCCGAGACGACCGCCACCCAAAACCGGTTCGCCGTTATGGACGGGGATATCGTCTTGCCGGAGCATGAGCGCGGCAGACTTGTCTCCGCATTCATCCCCGTTGTATACGGCTGTTCGCACGCCTGCACCTACTGCATCATCCCCTACAAGCGCGGCATCGAACGGAGTCGTCCCGTCGGCGAGATCGTCGCGGAAGCGCGCTCCCTGGCGGCGCAGGGCGTCAAAGAGATCACATTGCTTGGCCAGATCGTGGATCGCTACGGCAAGGACGTGGACGATGGCCCCAATCTCGCCGCGCTGCTGCACCTCCTGCACGAGGTCGATGGGCTGGAACGCATCCGCTTCCTGACCTCGCATCCCAACTACTTTGGCGAAGACATCATGGAGGCGGTCGCCGAACTGCCCAAAGTCATGCCGCACATCGAAGTCCCCATCCAGGCCGGTGACGACCGGGTACTCGAAAATATGAAGCGCGGCTACACCCGGGATGATTACCGCAAACTGGTCGGGAAGATCCGCTCGAAAATCCCCGGCGTCTCCATCGCCACCGATGTTATCGTCGGCTTCCCCGGCGAGACGGAAGAGCAGTTCATGCAGACCTACAACCTGCTGGCCGAGCTGAAAATGGACGTGGCCCATCTGGCGCGCTACTCGCCGCGCGAGGGCACTGTCTCCGAGCGGCGCATGGAAGATGATGTCCCCGCCGAGGAGAAGATGCGCCGCTTCCGCATGCTGGAAGAACTGCAGGAAGGCATTGTCGCCGGGATCAACGCCCGTTATCTGGGAGAGCCTGTCGAAGTTTTATTCGAGGAGAAAGTCAAGGGCCGCTGGCGGGGGCGCACGCCGACCAACAAACTGGTCTTCGTCGAATCGGACGAGGACTTGCGCGGGCGTCTCGTCACGGTAAGGGTCACCTGGACCGGGCCGTGGTCCATGCAGGCCAGCCTGATCCAGTCGCCGACGCCCATTGTGCTGCAATAACCAAACCGGAAAGAAAAGAACATCCCGCAGGGTAAATGAACTGCGGGATGTTCTTTATTGGGGGAGGTAAATGTTCACATTGCCCCGAGCAAGAAGGAAATATCTTCAATTTCAGAGTTGACGTCGGTGAACAAATTTCCAACCTGTGGGCCAAGCAGGGCGAGCACAACGAAAACAACGATGGCAATCATAACAAGGATTAATGCATACTCAACCAGTCCCTGGCCCTTTTCGTTCAACACGGGTCTCACATGAACCACCTCCTTCCAAGTTGTGTAAGGTTTTGCAATTTTTCACAGATAATGATGAACCTACTGTAGCACAACGAAAATGCAGTGTCAAGCCGAATTCCAGCCACCCGACAGTTTGCTGGTAGATGCCAGGACTTGTGGTTTTTCTCGACCACTGTGCGGGCTAAAAGCCCTTCCTCAGCACCCGAAAGCCGCCTGCGCCCCAAACGGGGTGTGTGGGCTGAACCAGGGAGTCGGCTTCAGCCGACTTTTATGATCTGAGGCTGGACTTTAGTCCGCCGAATGGCTGGCGATGTCCGACAGTTGAACTGTCGGACATCACAGGGGCTTGCCACCCAAAAGTGTCCGGTGGCTAGGTCGAAATCTTTTTGCCATAGTCGCACAGGTCGCGCAGCGGGCAAACGGGACAATTGGGTTTGCGCGCCTGGCAAATCTCGCGCCCCAGGCGAATGATGTTCAGATGGACGGGGTAATAGGTCTCCGGCGGGAACAGGTTTTCCAGATAAGGGTGCGCCTGCTCGACAGTCATCTTTTCGGGACGCAGGCCGATGCGGCCGGTGACCCGGTAAATGTGCGTATCCACGGGAAAAGCTGGTCGCCCCAGCGAGAAGAGCAGCACGATGGCAGCCGTCTTTGGGCCGACGCCCTTGAACTTCACCAGCCAGGCATGAGCCTCATCCAGCGGCATTTCTTTCAAAAAAGTCAACGTCAGTTCGCCGCGTTCAGCGGTGATCTGGCGCAGCACATTCTGGATGCGCGGCCCTTTTTGGTTGGCCAGCCCCGCCGGGCGGATGGCCGCGATCACAGCCTCGGTCGGCGCGTCGCGCACCGCTTCCCAGGTCGGGAAGGCGGCTCGCAGCGCATTGAAGGCGCGGTCGCGGTTGGTATCGTTGGTATTCTGCGAAAGGATGGTCGAGACCAGTTCATCCAGCGGCGGCAGGGGATTGCGCCAGGTCGGCTCGCCATACGTTTCTGTCAGGCGTTGGTGAACGAGCAAAGCGCGTTTCGAAAGATCAGTCATTGCAAACCTTCAAGTGTGAAATTTGGGCGGCTCTCGCCGACGACCAATTCGCGCCAGTTGCGCACAGCTTTGACCGGCCCGAACCCGGATAGATCAGCCAATTGGGATTCATCCAGCGCGCCCAATTGACGCAAAATTTCGAGCATGACCGCCGGACGAACACGGCTGCGGAATTCGCCGTCTGCGCCGCGTTTGGGGATATCCCCGTCCGAGACCTTCAGCGCGATCCCGACTCCGGGTGAGCCTGCCCCCAATGCGCCGGGCATTAGTCCTGCGCATTGATAGCCCTCCGCGCCGCCCTTGACGACGATTTTCCCGCCGCCAACCTGCATCAAACGCGTGTCAAAACGCCCGTAACCGCTGACCATTTCCGGGTGCGCCATCATGGCGGCGGTGACAGCGCGGCAGGCTTCGGCGCGTATGTCGGGCAGATCGTGTGGGTCGCACAAACGGGCATAGCCCAGCGCCGCGTTATACAGCGGAACGGCGAAGTTGGGCGCGGAACAACCGTCTGTGCCCAGGTGTATTTCTTCGGGAGCCAGCTCACACATCCCGGCAAAAGTCGAGAGAATATCCTGCTGGATCGGATGCTCCAAATCGAGATAGGTATCCAGCGGCAGACCGCGCATCTTGGCGTGCGCCAACATGCCGGTATGTTTGCCGGAGCAGTTGTGGTGACAGGGGGTCGGTTTTTCGCCGCTCAAAAAGAGACGGTCGGCTGCGGCCTTGTCGAAAGGAATGTGGACGCCGCACTGCAGGTCGCTCTCGCGGAGCCCGGCCTTGGCCTGGATCCCCCGCACGGTTGCGACGTGCATGTCGCTGCCGGTGTGCGAGGCGCAGATCTGCGCGATTTCACGCGGAAGCAGGCCGAACGTCCGCGCGCCGCCGCGCTCGATAAAGGGCAGGGCCTGAAAGGGCTTGGCGGCGGACCGCAGGAACGTCACGCTCTGCGGGTCGCCAATCCAGGCCAACAGTTTGCCGGATACGTCAACGACGGCCGCCGCTCCATAATGGATCGATTCGACCGTCGTCCCGCGTGTCGATTCAAAGATAGGCTTATGAACGGGCATAAGGGTTATGCCTTGTCCTCCGCGTTCGCGAGTTGATAGTGGCGAATGTAATACGCGCGCAGTCCGTAGCGCAGGCGTTGCGCGTATCGCTCCCGATTGGAGGCGAGGAAACGCAGCGGGGAAAGCAATGGCTGGATCAGTCTTTCGGTGGCTTCGGGCGATGCTTTCCGGGAGGCCAATCTTTCCAGTTTTTTGTGGATCTGCTTGATGTAATCCAGTTGTTTGCGAATGGTGCTCGTTGCGCATTTTCCGCCGCGCCCGCTGACGATGGTGTAGCCGCGGTACTTGTCACTGAGCAATATCTTCAGAGTCTCGATCCAGAGAGGCAGATCTGCGTTGGACAGGAAGGGCGGTTGATTCTTCATGACGGTATCCCCCACGAAGACGATCTTTTCATCTGGAAGAACGACCCAGATCGCGCCATCATCCGAGCCGGGATGGTGCTCGAATACAACCGGGGAACGTCCCCAATGGAGCGTGATCTGCTGGCTGAAGGAGATTTCGGGCGGCGCCCAACGGATGCTCCCCAGAGCGGGAATGGTCTCCCATTCGGCGCCTGTCTCCCGTCCCTGCGTTTTGAAAATGCTCGACCGGCTGCCGAATAACTGGGCCGTCTTTTCGTGCGCGAGCACAATGCAGTCCATGGCGCGCCCCCCCAGCGTGCGGTCTGTGGCGGTATCCAGATTGACCAGCAACCGTTCGTGCCCACAGCTCAAGCTCAGGTCCAAAAGTTCAGCACGCCAGGAGCGCCCATCTTCAGGTGAAGGCGGCGCGTCGATGTAGACCAGGCCGCGCGGCAGGCAGATCGCGCCCAACGTCACGCCGGGGTATTGATCTTCGATATAAACATTATCGGCAATAGCTTGCATAGTTTATTCCTGTGAGCCGGGTTTTGCCACCGGCAGGGTAATACAGAAGCGTGATCCCTGTTCGGGCTGGCTTTCCACCCAGATGCGCCCGCCATGCCCCTCCACCGCCAGGCGGCAAAAGGCCAGCCCAACGCCCAGACCGGCAGGCTTATTCTTGCCCTTGAGACGTGTGAATTTATCGAAAACGCGCTCCTGGTCTTCAGGCGAAATACCAGGCCCGTTATCCTGCACCCACAAGCTGACCCAGTCTCCGTCCGCTTTCGCGCCGACCCCGATCTTTCCATCGACCGGCGAGAATTTCGTCGCATTCTCGAGCAGGTTGATCAACACGCGGCGGATCATATCTTCATCCACCCAAACGTTGGGCAGATCGGCCGGCAAATTGGACTGCAAGGTTTGGCGACGGCTTTCCGCCGCCGTGCTTACGGCTTTCAGCGCATCCTCCACCAGCGCCGCGGGCGAGACGGACTGCTGGGCGACGATCGGTTGACCGGATTCCAGCCGGTTGATGTCCAGCAGCGAACTGACCAGACGCTGGATACGGGCCGTGGAATTCGTGGCAATGGTCAACAGCGATTCGAGCGCTTGGTTGTCTTTCCCGGCCAGCATCCCCGACAACACGTCCAGGCTGGAAACGACGTTGGCCAGCGGCGAACGCAAATCGTGGTAGATCATGGCGGTCAGGTCATCGCGCAACGTGTCCAGTTCCTTGCGTTCAGTGATGTCGTGCAGCGTCCATTGCAGCGAATCCGTTTCCTCGAACTGCACGCGCCGCACATACACTTCGACCGGGACGGTCTTCCCATCCTGTCTGTGCAGCATGGATTCGTAATTGCAAGTCTCGTCTGTGCGCAGATTTTCAAATTCCAGGCCGATCTTGCCCCAATTGACTTCGTGTATCTGGTCAATGCTCATGCTGCGGAATTTCTTGTCATCGTATCCGCTCAACGAAACGGCCATGCGGTTGGCTTCCAGGATGCGGCCCTCCCAGTCCGTGATCAAAATGGGATCGATGCTGTCTTCGAACAATTCGCGATAACGCTTATGAGCTACCTGCAACTGTTCGAAAAGTTGGGCATTCTGGATCGTCGTCCCTGCCAGGCTGCCGATGCCGGTCATGACCAGCAGGGCGTCCGGATCGAAAGAACCGGATGCAGGGTTGATCGCCTCCAGAACGCCGATCACCTTTCCCTGCGCCTGGATGGGAGCCACCGCGACCGCCTGGGCTTTGATGCCGCCAAAACGGTCTGTTTCCGTGTAGCGTTTTTCGTCCCTGACGACCGGGATGACCATGCCGCGCCCTTCCCGGGCCACCTTGCCGACGATCCCCTCGCCGATCGGCACGCGCCGGTCGATGATGTTGCCGGCGTTTTGTCCGGTCGCGGCGCGAAAGACCAAATCGCCACTCGAATGCTCCACAAGCGCCAGCGCGACCGTCTCGACCTGCAGGGCCTGGATCGTCTGGTTCAGGATGCGCTGCAAGACGTCCTCGAACTGGAGCGAGGCGTTGATCGTGACCGCCCCTTCAGCCAGAGCCGTCATCACGCGCGCCTGACGTTGACTCTCGGTATACAGCCGCGCGTTGAGCACAGCGATCCCTGCCTGGTCGGCAATGGCCTGCATCAATTCGAGATGCTCCGGGCCAAAGGCATTCGGCAGCGAATGTACCAACGTCAGCACGCCGACCATTTTCTCGCGCGCCAGCAGCGGGACACAGATGGCGGACTTGGCCCCGCTCTTCTCGACAGAATCGTCCGGCCGGCGCAACCAGCGCTCATCCTTGCTGGTGTCGGGCACCAGGGCGGCTTTGCGGTGACGCACAACCCATCCGGCCAGACCGCGTTCAACGGTGACGCGCAGTTGCTGGGTCGTGTGATCGTGGAACCGCTTGCCGTACACAATGGTCGCGTCCAGCGGCCTGCCGCTGTCGTCCAGCACGACAATGCTGCCGCGCTCGCCGCCCACATTGTCGATGGCGGCATAGAGCACACGCTGCAAGACAGTGCGCAAATCCAGCGCCGTCGCGACTTCACGGCTAACACGGTAGAGCAGTTCGAGTAGTGCACGCGTCCGATCGTTTGCCATGGGCTTCCCTCGTCTAAATACTACACGTCAGCGTGCTTTCGGGCAACAGGTTCATCGTTTAAAAAGTATAGCACAAGACGCAAGACCTAAAACGTAGATTACAATATCCTCATCCTTGCTCGGCAGGTGAAATATGCCCCTTGACACCCAACGCATTCAGGCCCTGTGCTTCGACGTGGACGGTACGCTCAGCGACACGGACGACCAGTTCACCAAAAAACTGGCTGACCTGCTGCACCCCGTCCGTTTTTTGCTGCCCGGCCGCGATGCGCAACGTGCCGCCCGCCGTCTGGTGATGTGGAGCGAGACTCCCGGCAACATTTTGCTGGGCATCCCCGACTCCCTCGGCATCGACGACGAACTGGCGGCCATCATCGAGTGGACGAATCGACACCGCCCGCGCCCGAAGAAACATTTCCTGCTCATCCCCCGCGTAAAGGAGATGTTGACCCAGCTGCGCGGACGTTACAAAATGGCTGTGGTCAGCGCACGGGACGAAGAGAGCACGCGGATTTTCCTCGAACAGTTTGACCTGCTCCCGCTCTTTGACGTGATCGTCACCGCCCTGACCGCCGAACATACGAAACCCTACCCGGACCCGATCCTGTATGCGGCAAAAGAGATGGGCGTCGCCCCTGAAGCCTGCCTGATGATCGGCGACACGACCGTGGACATCCGCGCCGGAAAAGCCGCCGGTGCACAGACCGTCGGCGTGTTGTGCGGCTTCGGCGAAGAGAAAGAACTCCGCCGCGCCGGCGCGGATTTAATTCTGGAAAGCACCCACCAACTGGCCGAGACACTCCCGGCGCAATAGCACCGCAAGCCTCACGCCGAAAGCATGGGCTTGCCTGGACGTTGTTGTCATCGCGAGGCCTTCAGCGGATCAAACGATCAGCCTACTGGCTCCAACCGCCGGGCAAGCGCGCCACACCTGCCACAATCAGGAGCAGCGACCCAAGCGCAGCAAAAAGTGTGTTGCGGTAGCGTATCCTGTTCTCGGATCTTTTCCACACGGACGGCAGATGCGCCACGGCCGCCGCGATCAGCATGGTGGTCATGTGCTCAATACGATACAGCGGATATCCGGCCCCGGTGGCACCCGTCCAAAAGAAATAGACCAGGCCAAGCGCTACTTGCGCATCGATCAGGCCGCTGAAGGACAACGTCAGCCGTTTTTCCAGCGTGCCAAATTCACGCTCACGCAACCAGCCGGAAACAAGACGCCCAATAAGGATTACGGCAATGACCACGATCAACCAGCGTAAGCCGGAATGAGCGTAAAGCAAAATGTTCATCGATCACCTCTATGTTTTTGCGGTTGGAGGGGCTTAATATTAACACGTTTCTCGTGTACAATGAAACGGAACGTTGACCTGGAGGAATTTCTATGACCTACGAAACCATCCTTACCGAAACCCGCGACCGCGTTGGTCTGATCACGCTCAACCGCCCCAAAGCCATGAACGCTCTCAATGGCACACTGCTCACCGAGTTGATAGATGCCCTGACCGCCTTCGACGCTGACGAGAACATCGGCGCGATCGTCGTCACCGGCAGCGACCGCGCGTTCGCGGCCGGTGCGGACATCAAAGCGATGGCCTCCGCCTCCGCTGTGGAGATGCTGACGGGCAGTTTCGTCGAGTTGTTCGACGGCATCCGCAAGGCCAGGAAGCCCGTCATTGCAGCTGTCTCCGGCTATGCGCTGGGCGGCGGATGCGAACTGGCCATGTCCTGCGACATGATCGTCGCCTCGGAGACGGCCAAGTTCGGCCAGCCGGAGATCACCATCGGCGTCATTCCCGGCGCAGGCGGGACACAGCGGCTGACGCGCGCCGTCGGCAAGGCGATCGCGATGGAGATGGTGCTCAACAACCGCACGCTCTCCGCCCAGGAGGCGCAGCAATTCGGGCTGGTCAACCGCGTCGTGCCGACAGAGCGCTATCTGGACGAAGCGCTGATGCTGGCAGCCGACGTCGCCTCGCGCGCCCCGCTGGCCGTCCGCCTGGGCAAGGAATCGGTCAACAAGGCCTTCGAGACCTCGCTGGCCGAGGGGTTGGAGTTCGAGCGCCGCGCCTTCTACTTCCTCTTTGCCACCGACGACCAGAAAGAAGGCATGGCCGCCTTCGTCGAAAAACGCAAACCGAAGTGGAAAGGGAAGTAATAGCGATCAGCCGGTAGCAGACAGCCGTTGGCCCCGCACGCTGACGGCTTCCGACCAGCGATTAAAAGCCGTTTAATGCCCACTTACCGCGAACTGACAGATGCCTTTTTAGCCCTGCGGCTGCACGAGTCGCCAGTCATCGCGCACGCCTCGCTCTCCGCGTTTGGCAAGGTGAAGGGCGGGGCGGAGGTCTTGCTCGGCGCGGTCCTGGACTCGGTCAGCGCGTTGATCATGCCAACGTTCACGTACAAGACCATGGTCACACCCGCGACCGGGCCGCCCAACAACGGCCTGACCTATGGACGCGACCTCGACTCGAATCGCATGGCCGTTCCATTCCACCCCGATATGCCCGTCGATCCGCTGATGGGAGCCCTGCCAGAGACGCTGCGCAAACATCCGGCCGCCAAACGCACCTTTCACCCCATCCTCTCCTTCGCGGGCATCAACGCCGATGCCGCGCTGAACACCCAGACGCTCTACAATCCATTGGCGCCCATCGGCGCGCTGGCCGAAGAGGGCGGCTGGCTGTTGCTGCTGGGCGTGGACCACACCGCCAACACCAGCATCCACTACGCCGAAAAACTGGCCGGATGCCGACAATTCACCCGCTGGGCGTTGACGCCGCAACGGATCGTGGAATGCCCCGGCTTCCCGGGCTGCTCGCGCGGTTTCGAGGCCTTTGCCCCCTACCTGCAGCGAGCCACGCGCAGCGTCCAGGTGGGCGATGCGCTGATACAGGCTGTCCCATTATGGGGGTTGTTTGAGATCGTGGAAACGCAGATAAAAAAAGATCCGCTGGCGCTGCTTTGCCAGCGGGAGGATTGCGAGCGCTGTAATGCGGTGCGCAGCCTGTAAACAGGAGCGTTAGGCACTCGACAACCTGTGCCCTAAAGGGGGGAAGCGTATCGGCTGAACACCATGACAGATCATTGCATCGTTGAGCGCTGCTTTGCCCATGTCCGTATTTGTTTGATTTCTGGTTGTCCGACAAATTTTTCCCGCTAAAAAACGCGTCCCTACTGGTACGTGATCTCCTCGATGCGCCAATGTTCATCGCCGAGCAATTTCTTCAAACGCTCGAGCATCTCCGGGCAAATGCGCGTCGTGTCGTTGGGGAAATCGATCAGATGCCCGCGCCCGTCCTCGAAAATTTGCAAGGAAAACCGGTCCCGCCCGGGGAACGAGATCAGCACGCCGTAAATATTTTTCAGACGGCGTCTGTCACGCGCCTCGTCGCCAGTGGGGCGCAGCAAGACCGTGATCAGGCTGGGCGGATGTTCGACGTCTTCGTCCCGGATGGGGGAATGGATCGGCAGCAGTTTGACCGGCGGGATTTCCCCCAACGCTTCGAGCGCGCCGGACGGCCCCGCCGCGACGACCGCGGCCCGCGCCGGCTCCCGTTTTGTCGGGGCCGGTGAGTCCGCGGTTGGCTGCGTCGCCGCCAGGGCAGGCTCCGGCCTCGCATCCATCGCGATCTCGTCCCAGCCTGGGGGGAAGGCCTCGGGCGGAGGCGGTACATCACCATCTGCCGGGGCAGAGACTGGCTCATCGTCCGCGGCATAGGCGGGAGCCGGTTCTGTCACGCGCCGCGCCGGGGGAACGGGAGCAGGACGGGGGGAGTCCGATACGGGGCGGGCCTCCTGAACCGGTTCGCTTTGGGCGGCGGTGATCAGGTTCATCTCCGTCCTGATCGTGTCCACCAGGATTTTGGGCGGGCTGCTGTTCGCGTCCACTTTACCCTCGGCGATCACGATCTTGCTTTCTTCGCAAAGGAAGCCAAAATTTTTCCACGTGCGCGGGAACAGAACGAGTTCGACATTGCCGTGCATGTCGTCCAGGGTGACAAAGCCCATCGCTTTGCCGGTTTTGGTCTGATAGGGGCGGACGCTGGAGACCAGCCCCGCGACGCGCACCTTTTCGTCGTGGTTGGCTTCGCCAAGTTGCGCGGAGAAATAACTGACCAGGGTTTTAAGCGTTGCCAGGTAGGGCGAAAGGGGATGGTCGGAAATGTACAAGCCGATCAGTTCGCGCTCCCAACCGAGTTCGGTGCGGCGGTCAACTTCGCCGACCGGCGGCAGGGTGATCTCATCCACTACGCCGGTCGCTTCGCCGAAGAGACTCATTTGGCCGGACTCGGCGGCCCTGAAGTGCGCATTGCTCAAGGCCACCAGGCGGTCGAGGGCTGCCAGCAGGCTGGCGCGCGGGCCGAAGCTGTCCAGCGCGCCGACCTTGATCATGCACTCCAGCGCGCGTTTGCCGACGGCGCGCAGGTCCACGCGGCGGGCAAAACTGTTCAAGTCTGTAAAGGGGCCCTCGGCGCGGGCAGCCAGGATGATGTCCACCGGCCCGTGCCCGACGTTTTTGATCGCGCCCAGCCCAAAGCGGATGCCCGCTTTGCTGCCCTGCCCCGAGCCTGTCGAAGGATCCGGCAGGTCTTCGATGGTGAAATCCCAGCCGCTGGCATTGACATCTGGCGGCAAGACTTCGATGCCCATACTGCGCGCATCTGACGCATAATGCGCCACCTTGCTGGCGTCGCTTTTGAAGACCGACATAAGCGCGCACATGTATTCGGCGGGGTAGTGCGCTTTCAGGAACGCCGTCTGGACGGCGATCATACCGTAGTCGGCGGCGTGGCTTTTGTTGAATCCGTAACGTGCGAATTCTTCCCAATCCGTGTAGATGGCCTCGGCGATTTTCTTTTCTATGCCGTTTGCCACCGCGCCTTTGATGAATTTCGTGCGGTGTTTGGCGATCTGTTTTTGTTTCTTCTTGGAGATGGCCTTGCGCAGATCGTCGGATTCGGAGGGGGTGTACCCCGCCAATTCGACCGAGGCGCGCATGATCTGTTCCTGGTAGATCGGGATTCCATAGGTCGACTTGAAGATCGACTCCAGCTTCGGATGGCGATACTCGATCTCTTCCTCGCCGCGCATCCGCTTGATGTACGATGGAATGAACTGCATCGGGCCGGGACGATAGAGGGCCACCATGGCGATGACATGATCCAGCGTTTTGGGCTGCATCTTGATCAGCCAGCTGGTCATGCCGCTGCCTTCCAACTGGAAGACCCCGGCGGTGTTGCCCTGACCGAGCAATTCGAAGGCCTTGGGGTCGTCGAGCGGGATGTTGTTCAGGTTGTATTGTTTCCCGTGCCGCTTGGCGATCATGTCACAGGCGCGGGCCATGACGGTCAACGTGGAGAGGCCGAGGAAATCCACCTTGAGCATGCCCAGCGAATCCAGGATGCCCATCTCGAACTGGGTGACGGTCTTGATGGGCGTATCTTCCGAGTTGGAGGTCGGGCGGTGCAGCGGCAGGTATTCGGTCAGCGGTTTGTCCGCGATGACCACGCCCGCGGCGTGCGTCCCGGCGTTGCGGACAACGCCTTCCATTTTTATGGCGGTATCGATCAGCGCCTGGATATGCGGAGCAGAACTGTATATCTTCTTGAACTCAGGGACGTCTTCAAGCGTGTCGGTCAGCGTGACCGTCTTGCCGGAGACCGCCGGGACAAGTTTGGCGACGCGGTCCACTTCGTTGAGGGGGATGTCCATCACACGGCCCACGTCTCGGATGGCCGCTTTGGCGCCCAGCGTGCCAAAGGTGATGATCTGGGCGACCTTGTCGTCGCCGTATTGGCGGGCGCAGTATTCCATCATTTCGGCGCGGCGGTCGTCGCGGAAATCCAGGTCGATGTCGGGCATCGAGATGCGTCCCGGGTTAAGGAAACGCTCGAAGATCAAGTCGTGCTCGATGGGGTCCACCAGCGTGATGTCCAGCGCGTAGGCCACGATCGAACCGGCTGCCGAGCCGCGCGCGTTGTACCAGATGCCTGTCTCCTGCGCGTGACGGCACAGGTCCCAGACGATCAGGAAATAGGCGTCGAAGCCCATCTCATGGATGATGCCCAACTCGTAGTTCAGGCGCTCTCGGATGACCTTGTCGTCGGCGCGCGAACCGTAGCGGCGCTCCAATCCGGCTTCGCACAGCGAGCGCAGGTAACTCTCCGCGGTGTGCCCCTCCGGGACGGGGAAGTCGGGCAGGTGATAGCCCTTGAAACCCAGGTCCACCTCGCAGCGCTCGGCGATGGCGACCGTGTTGCTGAGCGCTTCGGGCACTTCCCTGAACAGGTCGCTCATCTCCTGCGGCGAACGCAGATAGTAGGATGGGTCGGTCATGCGCATCCGTTTGGGGTCGGAGAGCACCGAGCCGGTCTGGATGGCGAGCAAAATATCTTGCAACTTGGCGTCGTCAGGGTTGATGTAATGGACGTCGTTGGTGGCGACGAATTTGGCCGAGTAGCGCGCCCCCAGTTCGACCAGTTGGCGGTTGAGTTCGGTGATCTCGTCGATGTTGTGTTCCTGAAGCTCGACATAGAACCGGTCCGGGCCGAAGACGTCGTAATACCAGTTCATGCGCTGTACAGCCTCTTCGGGCTTCTCCTGCAGGAGCGCGCGCGGGATTTCAGCCGACATGCAGCCCGAAGTGCAGATCAGCCCTTCGGAGTGCGCGGCCAGGAAGTCGCGGTCGATGCGCGGGTAGTAGTAAAAACCTTCGGTCTGCGCCGCGCTGGCAATTTGGAGCAGGTTGCGATAGCCGGTCTCGTTCTCGGCCAGCAGCAGCAAATGGAAGGATTTCTTGTCCAGCTTGGCGTCGCGGTCATGCATGCCGCGCGCTGCCATGTAGGCCTCCATACCGATGATGGGCTTGACGCCCGCTTCGGTGGCCGCGTTGTAGAACTCGATCACGCCGAACATCGTGCCGTGGTCGGTGATCGCGATGGCGGGCATATCCATCTCTTTGACGCGCGCAACCAACTTCTTGATGTTGCTCAAGCCGTCAAGCAGTGAATACTCGGTGTGGACGTGCAGGTGGGCGAAGGACATTCTGGGTTTCAGGTTGAAGGTTGGAGAGTTGAGAAGCAAGGTTGATTGGATTATAGCATGGGGCAGGATAATTAGAACCTATGTTTGGCTTAAAAAATCGGAGGGTTGATGGTTGTCAGTCCTCCAGGTGAGCGCGGATTGAGGGATTGCCCGTTCCCCTCGCGGAACAAACCCTTGATGGCGCACGGTCTCCTGACCGGCGGCATGATGAGACCGCCAGGTCTCCATGCTCTGAGACTTGGCGGTTGGCCACGTCCCAGAGTCAAGAGATTATGCGATGTCTGGAATCCGCGGGGCAGCGGCGTCCGACAGTTCAACTGTCGGGCATCTCTTTGAGATGTTCTTTTTGAGACGTTAACGAAAGACTCGATGGCGCACGGTCTCCTGACCGGCGGCATGATGAGACCACCAGGTCTCCATGCTCTGAGACTTGGCGGTTGGCCGTGT
>JAADGN010000092.1:4130-8937 GCA_013152325.1 Chloroflexota bacterium | reverse complement strand
ACAACAACAGCAGCCCCGACCGTTTCCAAAGCCCGGCGTTTTTGCTCCGCCTCTGCGACGCCGAGCAGGTGCACCGTGAGGGAAATGCCGACACTGTGGAGCATCTCTTGCGCTCCAGCGGCGCTCCGCAAGCCTGCGGCGGTATCCTCGAAGGCATACACTTGCGCGCCCCGAAGCCCCTCCCAGACGGGTGCTGTTCGCCCATCCAGGACGAGCGCGGCTGCGGCGACCAGCGCCTCTTCCCGCTGAACGTCCAGGGCGCGGAGCATGGCCGCCAGGGCGTGGATCGAGGAGGGTTTGATCAGCGTCTGCGGGTCCGCGTCACGCCGGCCCCCCAGCCAGGTCATGTCGCCCCAGCCAACAATGGGAATCGCCTCCAGCCCGGCGGTCTGTGCGCCAATTTCGGCCTCCGGCGTGCCGAAGAGACCCTCCGGCGGGCGGTTGGGGCGATTGGTAAAAATGGCGGCCCGATGGCTGGGATGCTGAAGCCACTGAAGGAGTTTTGTCCGCATCGGACCGGTAAGCGTTGGCCGGTCATGCCTGAGCAGGTAGCTCTCGACGTCAAGCCAGGGCGTCAGGCCATAGGTTTGCGTGAAAGCCTTGCTCCCCAGGACGAGCTCCTGAAAGACGCGATGCGTCAGCGATCTTTCGATCCGGCGGGCATTTTGCAAGATTTGCCGAATAGCATCTCGCTGGGCCGGGGAGCGAACACCGGCATCTTCAAGCAAGAGACGCTCAGCCCGCGCCAGGGGCGGCAGACTGCGCAAACCAGGCTCCGCCAGCCGGGCGATGAAGGGACGGAATTCCGGCGGCGGGATGCGGTGGCGCGGCGGCGGCGCGGACAGGTCAGTGGGCAGCGTGAAGGACGGGCAGGCCTCCCACAAACTGTCCAGGAGGAGCGCCGTGCAAATGGCAGATGAATCCCATTCGCTGGAAACCCCGGCGGCCTCCAGCGAGGCGATGTCCTCCTCGCTGAGCACTGCCGCCCGGTAGCCGAGCAGACGTCCAACCCGCGCGACCGTCTCCTGCAGGGCCAGGTGGTAGCCGCGCGGCGTCAGCAGGACGCTGTCCATGTCGAAAAGCAGGATGGTCTTCATCGGGCGCGGGCATGCCTGCGTCGCAGTTCGTCTTCCACATCCCCCAGGCTCAGGCCGCGGGAGGCCAGCAAAACCAGGGTGTGGTAGCACAAGTCGGCAATTTCCTCGACCAGGCGCGCGTCCCCCTGCCCTTTGGCAGCCAGGATAACCTCCATGGCCTCCTCGCCAACCTTCTTCAGGATCTCGTCTTCGCCCGCGGCGAACAGATGGGCAGTATACGAGCCTTCTTTGGGGTTGGCTTTACGGTCTTCGATAACAGAAAAGAGTTCGTGCAGCATGTGGTTACTCCAAGGTGCGGAAAAAGCAGGAAGTCGCGCCGGTATGGCAGGCCGGACCAGCGGGGACGACTTGCAGCAGCAAGGTATCGGCATCGCAGTCCACCAGAATCCCGCGCACCTGCATCACATTGCCCGATGTGGCGCCTTTGCGCCACATCTCCTGGCGGCTGCGGCTCCAAAAGTGCGCTTCACCCGTTTCCCGGGTCAGGCGCAGCGCTTCGGGGTTCATCCAGGCTACCATCAACACTTGTCCGCTTTCCACATCCTGGACAACTGCCGGGATCAAGCCATTGGCGTCATATTTGAGTTCCATCGTTACTCCACGATCCGTTCAATGCCGAAAATGGCGCACACCGGTGAAAACCAACGCCAGGCCAGCCTCGTCGGCTGCCGCGATCACCTGCTCGTCACGGATCGAGCCGCCGGGCTCCACGATGGCGGTAACGCCCAGGGCAGCGGCCGCCTCCACCCCGTCGGGGAAGGGGAAGAAGGCGTCAGAAGCGAGGACCGCGTTCTTCGCCCGCTCACCGGCGCGTTCACCGGCAATGCGGACACAATCCACCCTGTTGGGTTGGCCTCCCCCAATCCCGACGGTGAAGCGCCCGTTTTCCTGGGAAGCGGCCAAAACAATCGCATTCGACTTGACATGCTGACAGGCCTTCCAGGCAAAACGCAAATTGGCCCATTCCGACTCCGTCGGCTTTCGTTTGGAAACCACCTGCCAGGCAGGGGCATCCTGTGGGTCGCCCTGGTCTATTGTCTGGCGCAAGAAGCCGCCGACAATGGCACGCAGTTCGTGGTTTTCCGCCCCATTCGCGGCGGGCATTCGAAGCAGGCGCAAGTTCTTTCGTTTGGCAAACAATGCGAGCGCGTCCGGAGTGAACCCTGGGGCAACAACACATTCCACAAAAAGCCCCTGCAGCCCGTTGACAAACGCGGCGTCGACCTCCCGGTTACTGGCGATCACACTGCCGAAGGCCGAGACCGGATCGGAGGCGATGGCCGGGCCAAGGGCCAATTCTGGCGAGGATGCTGTCGCCACCCCGCACGGACTGACATGTTTGACCACAACAACAGCCGTTTCGTCGAAACTCGACACGGCGCGCCAGGCCGCGTCCAGGTCGAGCAGGTTGTTATAGGAGAGCGGTTTCCCCTGGAGCAATTCCCCACCCAGCGGCGTTCCGCCCGGCTGCCGCGTGTAGTACACAGCCTGCTGGTGGGGGTTCTCCCCGTAACGCAACTCCTGGGCCGGGTAAAGGGTGAGACGCAGCGTTTCCGGCGCGCCCGCCAATCGGGCGAAGTAGGCCTGGATGGCGGCATCGTAGCGCGCGGTGTGGGCAAAAGCCTTGTGAGCCATCCGCAGCCGGAAATCGGCCTGACCCAGTACGGCCAGGTCGACGGGATAGTCAGCCGGGTTGGAAAGCACGGTTACGCGGGCGAAGTTCTTGGCCGCGGCGCGCAAAAGGGCTACACCGCCAATATCGATGTGTTCAACCGCCTCCTCCAGGCTCACATCGGGCCGGGAGACAACCTCTTCGAAGGGATAAAGGTTGACGACGACCAGATCGATAGGAAACCAGCCTCGCGCCGCCAATTCGGCCTGATCCCGTTCTGTTGGGCGGGCCAGCAAAGCCGCGTGGACGGCCGGGTGCAGCGTTTTCACCCGCCCGGCGAGCATCTCCGGCTCACCGGTCAACGCCGAGACGGGGGTTACCGGCAGCCCGGCTTTCTCGAGCCTCCGGGCTGTACCCCCGCTGGCGACCAGCCGCCAGCCAGCCGCGTGCAGTTTGGCGGCAAAGTCGGTCGCGCCCGTCTTGTCCCAAACGGAAAATAAAGCTGTTGGCATGTTTTTACCTCCTTATATTCCCACCGGCCGGATAGGGATTTCGCGATCCGACAGGTATCGCTTGACTTCGCCGATGGTCAATTTCTTGTCGTGGAACAGCGAAGCAGCCAGGGCTGCGTCGGCCTTGCCTTGGGTGAGCACTTCAGCAAAATGAGCAGGCGTTCCGGCCCCGCCGCTGGCAATGATGGGCACGTTGACAACTTCGGCAATGGCGCGGGTCAGTTCCAGGTCGTAGCCCGCCAATGTGCCGTCGGCGTCCATGCTGGTGAGGAGGATCTCCCCCGCGCCATGCTCCACGCCGCGCTGAGCCCATGCCACTGCGTCCAACCCGGTGGGGGTGCGCCCCCCGCTGACGTAGACTTCCCATTTGCCTGTCCCAACGCGTTTGGCGTCGATGGCCAGCACAATACACTGGCTGCCAAAACGGGCTGCGCCAGCGGAGAGTATCTCCGGGTTTCGCACTGCCGCCGAATTGACGCTCACCTTGTCCGCGCCAGCCAGCAGGATAGCCCGCATATCATCCACGGTGCGGATGCCCCCGCCGACGGTCAGGGGCAGGAAAATCTCATCCGCGACGCGTCGCACCATTTCGGCAGTGGTTTCGCGCCCTTCGGGGGTGGCAGAGATGTCCAGAAAAACCAGCTCGTCGGCCCCCATCTGGTCGTAGATGCGGGCCTGCTCGACCGGGTCGCCGGCATCCCGCAGGTTGACGAAGTTGACGCCCTTGACGACGCGCCCATCCTTCACGTCGAGGCAGGGGATGATGCGTTTGGCTAACATTGCAGCGCCTCCTTCAGGTCAATTTGGCCCTCGTACAGGGCGCGTCCGACGATCACGCCGCTGAGACCGGCCTCCCGGACGCGCCGCACATCGTCCAGCGAGGCCACGCCGCCCGATGCGATCGCGGATAGGCCGGCGGCCTCGGCGAGACGTTGTGCCCCGGCGACATCCACTCCCCGCCCGACGCCGTCCCGGGCGATGTTGGTATAGACCACCGTCCGCACGCCGGCGCGGGACAACTGTCTTCCCAGGTCAATCGGGGAGAGCGCGGTCTCCTGGACCCAGCCGCGCACCCGAACCCGGTCATCGCGGGCGTCAATGCCAACCCCAACGGCTTTCGCGCCAAAGCGGGCGATGGCCTCCGCGACCAGTTCAGGGGACTCAACGGCTACAGTCCCCAGGATGACGCGTCTCACCCCCAGGGAGAGGGCGTTCTCGACGTCGTCCAGGGAACGCAAGCCGCCCCCAAACTGGACCTTCCCTCCGGTGTCCAGAATCGCCCGCAGGGCGTCCCGGTTGGCTGCATCCCGGTCTCCAAAGGCCCCATCCAGGTTGACAACATGCAGCCAGCTTGCCCCGGCGTCGAGCCAGCGGCGGGCCGTCTCCGCCGGTTGATCGCCGTAGAGGGTTTGGCGGGTCGGGTCGCCCTGGGCCAGGCGCACAACTTTCCCGGCGCGCAGGTCAATGGCAGGGTAAACGGTAAAAGCGTCCATTAGCAGTACTCCACAAAATTACGCAAAATCGTCAGCCCGACGGCCTGGCTTTTCTCGGGATGAAATTGGACGCCGTACAGCCGTCCCCGCCCT
>JAADGN010000092.1:0-4024 GCA_013152325.1 Chloroflexota bacterium | reverse complement strand
GGATTGTCTTGTACGGGCAAAACCTGGTTCCAGCCCGTTTGAGGGATTTTGAGTTCCGCGGATTCAAAACGCCGCACCCGGCCCGGCAGGAAGCCCAACCCGGGGTATTCCCCCAGTTCATCGCTGGCCTCGAAGAGCAATTGCATGCCCAGGCAGATACCCAACAGCGGGATGCCGCGCGCCGCGACGGTGTCGAGTGTCGGGATCAAGCCGCGCGCTTCGAGACCCGCCATCCCGTCGCCGAAGGCGCCCACGCCGGGGAGAACCACTTTGTCGGCGCGCAGGATCCGGGCGGGGTCAGCGGTGGTATGCACGTCGGCTCCCACGGCGGCGAGGGCTTTCGCCACCGAGCGCAGGTTGCCGATGCCGTAGTCGACCAACGCGATCATGTCAGCGTTCCTTTCGTGCTGGGGACGGTCTCCCCCCGGCGGGGATCGAGGCGGGTTGCGGCATCCAGGGCGCGGCCCAGGGCCTTGAAGAGGGCCTCCGCCTGGTGGTGGTCGTCCCGGCCGTAGAGCACGCGAGCGTGCAGGTTGCAGCGGGCGGCCACGGCGAAGGATTCCAGAAAGTGGGGAAACAGGCTGGCGGCGATGCCCCCCACCGAGGGAGTGTGCCATTGAGCGTCCACCACGGCGTAAGGGCGGCCCGACAAATCCACGGCGACGAAGGCCAGGGCTTCGTCCATGGGCACATAAGCTGACCCCATGCGCACGATGCCTTTGCGGTCCCCCAGGGCCTGGTCGAAAGCCTGCCCCAGCGTCAGGGCGCAGTCCTCCACCGTGTGGTGGTTGTCAACCTGCAAATCGCCTTCGGCTTGCAACCACAGGTCGAACAGGCCGTGCACGGACACGTGGTTCAACATGTGGTCGAGGAAGCCGATGCCGGTATTAATTTCGGCCACCCCGCTCCCGTCCAGGGTGAGACGCAGACGGATATCGGTCTCGTTCGTTTGACGGTGAATCTCAGCAGTGCGCATAAAAACTCCTTGCTTGGGAGGTGCCAGGCGCTTACAAAGGCACCTGTTTCAGATACGACAACAGGGCATCGGTGTGCTCCGGCTTGCCGACGCTGATGCGGATGTGGTCGTCCAGGCCCGGCTTGTTGAAATAGCGAACCAAAATCCCTTTGCGAGCCAGGTCTGCTTTCAGAGTGGCGGCGTCCCGCCCGAGGACGCGGCACAGGATGAAGTTGGCTTGCGAGGGATATGGCTGCAACCAGGGTATTCCCTGCAAAGCCGCGTACAACCGTTCACGTTCGGCGATGATTTTACGCCCAATTCGTTCCAATTGGTCTGCGTGCCGCAAAGAAACCCTGGCAGCCGCGGACGCGGCGACAGAGACATTGTACGGCTGTTTGATCTTCCATAAATGGGGCATCAGGCTGTCAGGAAAAACGCCAAACCCCACTCGCAACCCGGCCAAGCCTGCCCATTTGCTGAAGGTGCGCAAAACGATCAGGTTCTCCCGGCGGGGCGCTTCCCGGATGCGGCTGGCCCCAGGGGAGGCAAACTCAACGTAGGCCTCGTCAAGCACGACGATCAACGGGAGCGCCAGCAGCCGTTCCAGCGTATCAGCAGGCAGCAGCCCGCCATCCGGGTTGTTGGGAGAAGCCAGGAAAAGCAGCTTGGGCTGGTGAGTCCCGACGGCCCCTTCGATGGCATCCAAATCGAGGGAGAAATCGGCCAAGCGGGGAACGGATACCACCCGCCCTCCGTTTACGCCGGCATCGAAGGCATACATGCCAAAGGTGGGCGGGCAGTTGAGAATGGCCTCCCCCGGCTCAAGAAACAAGCGCATGATGATGTCAATCAACTCGTCCGCCCCGGCGCCGGCCAGCAGGTTCTCGAACGGCACGCCGTGGTATTCGGCGAGCGCCCGTCGCAGCCCCCGGCTCTCCGGGTCGGGGTAGATGTGAGGGTAGGGCAGGGCTGCCAACGCTTCGGTGACGGCCGGCAGCGCCCCATAGGGGTTTTCGTTGGCGTCGAGTTTGACGATGTCTTGCGCCGGGATGCCCAACTGCTGTGACAGCACCTCGAAGGGCAGGATCGGCTCGTAGGGGGCCATGCTCCGCACGTGGGAGCGGATCAGCTTTTCAGCGTCAATCATTTTTTTGTCTCCGCTAGACCTCCGAGGTCTCCAAGACCTCGGAGGTCTCTAGGTCTAGCTCCTCAAATCGGCCGCGGCGGCGTGGGCGGTGAGGGTCTCGGCGCGGGCGAACTCGGCGGCGACGGCGCTGAGGGCGCGGCTGGTCTCCCTGTCAAGGGCGATGATGCTGCTGATCTTCACGAAGTCCAGCACGTTGAGGGGGGAAGCAAAGCGAGCGGTGCCGCCGGTAGGCATCACGTGGCTGGGGCCAGCGACGTAATCTCCGAGCACTTCAAAGGAGTACTCCCCGATGAAAAAGCCCCCGGCATTGTTGATCTTCGCGGCCAAAGCCTGCGGCTCGGCGACAGCCAGGCACAGGTGCTCGGCGGCGTATTCGTTCGCCAGCACGGCGGCAGTCTCCAAATCGGGGGTGATGACCACCCCGCTCCGATTGGCCAGCGATTGGGCAATCACCTCGGCCCGGGAGAGGTTTTCCACCTGGCGCGACACTTCGGCCTGCACCGCCTCGGCCAACCTCCGGTCGGGGGTGAGCAGGATCGCGCTGGCCAGAACGTCGTGCTCGGCTTGAGCCAGCAAATCGGCTGCAACCCAGGCTGGATTGGCGGTCTCGTCGGCAACGACCATCGTTTCCGTCGGCCCGGCCAGCCCATCCAGCCCTACCGTGCCATAAACCTGCTGCTTGGCCAGGGTGACGAACAGGTTGCCCGCGCCGACGATTTTGTCCACCTTGGGGACACTCTCCGTACCAAAAGCCATGGCTGCGATGGCCTGCGCGCCGCCGATCTGGTAAATGCGATCCACGTTACAGATGTGCGCGGCGGCCAGAATTGCCGGGTGGGGATTGGGAGGGGTGCAGACGATAATTTCCTTCACCCCGGCCACCTGAGCGGGGATGACCGACATCAACAGGGAGGATGGCAGCGGGGCAGACCCTCCCGGTACATAGACGCCCACCCGCTCAATGGAGGTGATGCGCTGGCCCAGGGTTCCGCCCATGGCCGCGGTCTCCCAGTCGGGCAAAGGCTGACGCTCGTGGAAGGCCCGGATGCGATCGGCCGCGGTGCCCAGGGCACGGGCCAACGACTTGGGCAGGGAGTCGGAAGCGACGACCAGTTCATCGACCGGAACACGGAAGTCGTCCAACTGCGTTTTGTCGAGAATCTCGGACCAGCGCCGCAGGGCGGCATCGCCTTCTTCCTGCACCGAGGCGAGGATCCGGGACACGGCCTGGGGCGGCGTCACGCCAGAACCGAACAAACGCTCAACGCCCTCCAACAAGGCCGGGGGGTATTTGGTGGTGTTGGCCGGTGTGCGGCGCAAAATGGTTTTGCGGGCAGTTTCCATATCGTAGAGTTTCAACATTTTATCCTCTCCAATCAACGGGATGGATACGTTTACTCATCTTCCAAAGCCGCCAACATTTGCTTATAGGCCAGCGGCTCTTCTTCGAAGATGTAAGTCACCGGTACGACGACAACGCCGCTGCCGCCAATCTCGCGTAACTCAGCGATGGCTTGGGCCAACTGGTCCTTGCGAACGATGATGTGCGCGTCGTACCAGTCCCCGCCATCGTAGGCGATGACGGGTGAGATGGTGGGACCCTGCAGGCCGCCGATCACGGTTTTGGGCAGCATGCGCGCCGCGATGGCTTCCGGCGATTCGCCGCGCACGTTGGCGAAGACCGCCACGTTCTCGGATGCGCGCAAGTGGGCGACAATGAACTCCAGCAGTTGGCGGGCGATGGACAGCACTTCGGGGCGGGTTTTGAGGGCCGTGCGGTTGGCAATCAGGCAGGCCTGTGATTCGAGAATCAGGCCGTCTTCGAGCATGCGCAGCCGGTTGTCCCGCAGTGTGGTGCCGGTAGAGACCAGGTCCACGATGATGTCGGTGTACCCGATGGTAGGGGCGATCTCCAGGGT
>JAADGN010000090.1 GCA_013152325.1 Chloroflexota bacterium | reverse complement strand
CCGCGAACGGGTCGGGCAGGTTCAGGCCCACGTCCGCCAGCACCACGCCGACCAGCGTCACCAGCGGCAGGTCCAGCCCTTTGGCGAGCATCTGCGTGCCGACCAGCACGTCCGCGCGGTGGGCGGCGAAATGGCTCAGGATGATCTCGTGGGCGTCCTTGCGGCGGGTGGTCTCCCAATCCCAGCGCAGCGTGCGCGCCCCCGGGAAGAGCCGCGCCACCTCCGCTTCCACGCGTTCACTGCCCAGCCCATATTGCCGGATCTGCCTCCCGCCGCAGTCGGGGCATTTCTTCGGCATCTGGCGGGTGTAGCCGCAGCGATGACAAACGAGCTTGAAGGTTGCAGGTTGCGGGTCGGCAGGTTCCAGCCGTGAACTTTCGACTTTCAAGCCTTGCACATGGTACGTCAGCGGCGTATCACAGCGCGGACATTTGAGCGTGTATCCGCACTCGCGGCAAAAGACGTACGTCGCGGTGCCGCGCCGGTTGAGAAAGAGTATCGCCTGTTCGCCGCGCGCCAGTGTTTGCGCGAGCGCCTCGCTCAGCGTGCGGCTGAAGATGGCGCGGTTGCCCGCTTTCAACTCCGCGCGCATGTCGATAACGTCGATTGGAGGCAGCTCCAGGCTTTGCGCGGAGTCGTCCGTCCTGGAGGTGGTGATCCGCCCCGGCAGTTCCAGCAGGCGCATTCCCCTTCCCTTTTGCCCCTCTCCCTCAGGGAGAGGGGTTGGGGTGAGGGCTTCGGCCTGATACCGGTATGGGATCGGCGGCGTCGCCGAGCCGAAAATGCAGACCGCCCCGCCCAGGCGGGCGTAGGTCTGTGCGGCGGCGGCCGCGTCGTAGAACGGCGGCTCGGACTGGTGGTACGACCCGTCGTGACACTCGTCCACCACGATCAGCCCCACGTCCGGCAGCGGCGTGAAGAGCGCGCTGCGCGGCCCGATGACGACCTTCAGCAGCCCGGCGCGGGCGCGCCGCCAGGTGTCGTAGCGCTCGCCCGCCGAGAGTTTGGAGTGCACCAGCCCGACCTGGCCGGGGAAGCGCGCCAGGAAACGGCGCACCGTCTGCGGGGTGAGCGCGATTTCAGGGACGAGGATCAGCGCCTGTTTGCCGCGGCGGATGGCCTCCTGCGCGGCGCGGATGTACATCTCTGTCTTGCCGGAGCCCGTCACACCGTGCAGCAGGAAGGGGCGGGAGCGTTCCGCCGAGGGGTCGTCGAATGCGGCGAGGATGGCTTTCAGCGCCTCTTTTTGCGCTGCGGTGAGTGTCAGGTTTCCCAAATCCTCCCACTGCTCCATTCCCTCGACAGGGTCCCGCCAGATCTCTGTTTCACGCAGCACGATCAAACCGCGCTCGGCCAGGATTTGCAGATCGGCCAAATTGCAGCCGCTCTCGGCGTAGACCCACGAGACATCGACGGCCTCCGGTGTGCGCATCAGAAAGCGCAGCGCGGCGGCGCGGCGTTTTTGGGTGGTCTCCTTCTTGCCGAGCGCGGGCAGGGCGGCCTCGGCCTGCTCGGGGGGGACGGCCAACTGCGCCGTGCGGACGAATTTGGGACGCACGCGCGGCGCGGGCAGGATGGGCTGGCTGCCCAGCAGGCCGCGGCGTACCAGCGCCTGTGCCGACTTGCGCCAATCCACATGCTTGAAGTGGCGGTCGATCTGTCGTCCGCGCAGGGGGCCGCGTTTTTTCAGGAGATCGACAAGGCGGGCCTGTGTCCGGCTGAGATCGGCAGCGGGCGGCTGGCCGCTTTCCGCCGTCCGCAGCTCGTAGCGCGTATCCGCCTGCTGGCTCAACCCCGGCGGCAGCATCAACCCGACCATCGCGGCCAGGGGGTTGAGCGTGGCCCCGGCCATCGCCTCGGCCAGCGCGATCTGTGCGGCGGTCAGCACGGGCTGCGGGTCGAGCAGGGCGATGACGGCTTTGGTCTCGGCCACGGAGGGCTGCTCGACGAATCGCAGCACCACGCCCTGCACCGTCCGCGCGCCGAAGGGCGCCGTCACCAGGCAGCCCGCACCGACGAGTCCCTCCAGGTCGGGCGGCAGGTGATAATCGAAAACCCCGCTGACGGCGGGGATGTTGACGGCGATTTCGACAAATGTGGGCATGTGGAAACCCTACTTGGCTTTGGTGTGCGTCAATTCGATGCGTGCGATGCGCAGTTGGTCCATTTCCAGTACCTTGAGCTGGATGCCCTCTTCGGGGACATCGACGACATCGCCCTCTTTGGGGATGCGTCCCAGCCGGCCCATGACAAAACCGGCGATGGTGTCGTAGTTGTCATCTTTGAGATCGAGCCCCACCTGCTGGTTGACGTACTCGATCATGGTCAGGCCATCGATCAGCACCGAGCCGTCGGGCTTGAACTGGATTTGGGGCGGCTCGGCGTCGAACTGGTCCTGCACGTCGCCGATGATCTCCTCCAGCAGGTCTTCCAGCGTGACCAGGCCGGCCGTCCCGCTGTATTCGTCCAGGGCGATGGCGATGTGCTGGCGGCAGTCCCTGAACTGGTGCAGCAGCGCGCTGACCGAGATGGTCTCCGGGACGAAAAGCGTCTCGCGCATCAGCGCGCGGGCGGGAACGTCCTGGTTTTCGGGGTCTTCCAGTTTGTTCAGCAGATCCTTGACGTGCAGAATGCCCACGATATGGTCGAGGTCTTCTTCATAGACGGGGAATTTGGTGTACCGGTTTTCGCGCGTCAAGACCGCCACGTCCCGCAGGGGCATGTCGGCCTCGATGGCGACGATCTCCGTGCGCGGGATCATCACCTGGCGCACGATCAATTTGCCGAAGTCGAAAACCGCCGAAAGCATCTCGCGCTGCGGTTCCTGGATGATCCCCTTCGTGTCGGGGCCGGAGACGATCTGTTTCAGCTCCTCGAGCGTGTAGACGCTGCTGTGCGTCATGTCTGCGTGCAGGCCCAAGAGCCGGAGCGTTGCCCGGGTGAGCCAGTCCAGTACCGAGACGAAGCCCCGAAAGATCGCCATGAAGGTTTGCATCGCTGGCGCAGCCAGCAGCGAAAATTTTTCGGGTGCATTCAAAACGGTGATCTTGGGAACCTGCTCGCCCAGTACGACGTGCAGCGTGGTGACCACTGTCAGCGAGATGACCAGCGGCAGGGCCGCGATGATCGAGCCAAGGAATTGCACGTTTTCCGGCAGGATCAGGCCGTGAAAATAGGGAGCCAGCAATTCTTCGAACGTGTTCTCCCCCACCGCCCCCAGCATCAGGCTGACAATGGTTATCCCAAGCTGCGAGGCGGCAATGACGCGGTCGCGGGCGGCCGGGTTTTTCAGCCACGTCTGGACGACGCTTGCCGAGCGTTTGCCCTCCCGAACGAGCAGGTCGATGCGGGCGCGCCGCGCGGTGACCACTGCAAATTCTACGCCGACGAAAAAGCCGTTCAGGGCAATGAGAACGAAGATGAGCAGGATGTTCCAAAGGATCATATGTTTTTTTATTGTTTCGGGAATGAATATCTGAATTTGACTGTTTCGTTTTTTTTGACAACAAGGCGGATTCCGTCCGGCAGGTCAGGCGGCGCGATGCAGCACCACGGCCGCGCCGTAGCCAACCACGGACGAGTGATCGCCGGTCACGTCGCCGGAGGTGGCATGGCGCAGCAATTTGACGGTATCCGCGCCCAGTTCGTGCGCCGCCCACAGGACGGCGGTCAGCGCGCCCAGGCCGCAGGCGAAGCCTTTTCCCGTTCGTTCGGTCTCGAAGGCCCCTTCCGGTGAAAAGGCCTCGATCTGGCGCAGCATTTCGGCGTCGAGGGCATTGGCAATCTCCTGCGGGTAAAAATGCGACAGGTCTGTGCTGGCGACCAGCAGGGCGTTTCGTCCGCGGAGGGTCTCGGCGAGAGCCGCGCCCAGCGCCCGGGAGACTTCGGGCATTTGCGCCCGCACCATCACCGGCAGGAGTTGGAAGTCCGACGCCAGGGCGCGCTGCAAAAAGGGCAGTTCGATCTCGAGCGAGTGCTCCGGGTCGTTGGCGACCGGCGTCAGTCCGTAGCCCAGGCGGGCGTTCAGGCCTGCGTCCAGGGTTTCCACCGCGGCGCGGTCGATCGGGATGACTCCCAGCGGCGTGGCGTAGGCATCGTGCGCCGAGGTCAGCAGGGGGGCGGCGTATGGGTGGTGCATCGGCGAGACCACCGCGACCAGGTCGGGCGCAAGGCCGCGCACGGCGGCGAAGGCGTATCCTGCCACCGGGCCGGAGTAACGGTGCCCCGCGTGAGGGGCGATGACGGCGATGACGCTGCCGGGCAGTTCGGGCAGTTCGGCCTGGTCGAGGTAGCCGTCCACGCTTCGGGCCAGGGCTTGGGGATTGCCCTCATACCAAGACCCGGCCAGGGGGGAGGGGCGCACGGGCAGGGGGGTATCCATGGTTTTATTGTAGCACGAGCTAGGGACGGGACAAAATGGTTTTCAACGATTCGAACGCCAACGGGGGCAGGTCCTGCCGGGGGAACCAACCGGCTTCCACGGCGTCGTCCCTGGCCGCGAGCTGCCCCCCGGCGACGCTGGCGCGGTAGTAGATGACGATGTCGGCGCTGTTGGGGAATTCGCGGTCGGCGAGCACGTCCAGCAGGACGAAATCGGTCAGGATCAGGCCGGTCTCTTCGCGGAATTCGCGTCCGGCAGCCTGGACCGGGTCTTCGCCGGCGTCCATGAAGCCGCCGGGAACGGTCCACAGGCCCCGTCCGGGCCGGTTGCCGCGCCGGATGAGCAGGATGCGGCCCTCATCCTCGACCAGGGTGGCCACGGCCACCTTTGGATCCAGGAAATAGATCCAGCCGCAGGAGGGGCAGACGGGGCGCAGCCGCCCGAAGCGGAAGACG
>JAADGN010000028.1 GCA_013152325.1 Chloroflexota bacterium | reverse complement strand
CAAATATGAGCGCAAATAAAACAGCAGACAATCCTTCCGGAACAACCCCATCTTTCTTCAAGCGATCAAACGTGCAACAGGAAGTGATCCCTGTTGGAGATGGGATTCCGCTTGGAATTGAGCAGGTTTCCAATGACGAGTTGGGGATTGGCGGCGCATACGGGACGTGGGGAGAGAGCTGCGACAATGCTGCCATGCCGGATTTTGTCGAACACCGCCTGGGTCAACCGATAAACGACGACGACATAATGGACCTGGCGCAACTGGGGTTTGTCAATCGACACCACATCCCGGACATGTCGGACGAAAAACATCTCGAACTGGAAATCGAAGTTGGCACGCGGCTGCTTCGCGCAGCGATGCACGCCAACGGGTGGGAGCCGGATGAAGTCCAGGCAGTCCTGATCGGCATGAGCGGGCCGGTGGCCGATGACTACGTCGAACAAATTGCCCAGCGGGCCGGAATCCCTGAAAGCGCGTTAAAAGTCAGCGTCCACAAGGCTTGCGACAGTTCAGTGGGCGCCTTGAACCTGGTTCTAAATCCGGGGCTGGCGATTTCCAGTCAACGGAACATCGCCGAAGAACTGCATGGCAAGAAAGTATTGGTTGGCGGCATCGAGGGGCTGAGCCGCTTCACGGCGCGCTCCTATGACAAAAGCGCGCTGCAACTATTTGGGAACGGCGCCGGGGTGATCGGCGTGATCCCGGGCACAACGTTGAAATTCCTGGTAGGCAAAGACCACGAAGCTTTCGACGAAAAGGGCGTGCTGGCTGTGCGCATGTATTACCCCCACTCAGGTAAAAGGGTTCCCGGGAAATCGATGCTTGAAGTTTCCCAAGTCGGGCAATCGCACATCCGCGTGGCCGGGCTGATGCACGAACCGGACGATGGGACCCCGGTCGCCATGACAGGGCCGATGGGCATGGTCAAGCTCTTCGTGCGGACGGGTGTGCAAGTCGTCTCTGATGTCTATCAGTCATACCAAAAACTGATGGACAAACTGGGCATGCCCGACAAACAAATTGCGGTTGCGATCGTGCATCATGCCAACTACAAGATCAACAGACTGAAGGAAAAGCACCTGCTGAAGAAGGGCATCAGTTTCCCAATGCCCTGGCTGCTAAGTGAATTCGGCAATGTCTCCGCGGCCTCCAACATGATCGCTTTTCTCCGGCAACTGCCAAACCTGAAACCCGGCGACCACGTCCTGTTTGACGGGTTTGGCGCAGGAACTTACTACGACGTGCTTGCCGTTTCACTGGGAGGCTAAGGCGCGTTTTTTGCGAAAGCGCCATAAAAAAAGCCAGGCGATAAAGCCTGGCTTTTTCTTTACTTTGGTCACACCGGCTAGTCGTTGGCGCTGTAGCCCGGGCCGCCATCGAAATAATCGTAGTTCGGCTGAATGTCGGGGGTCAGGTCAACTTCCTCGCCCGGCTCCAACTGCTTGACGGTATCCAGCACAACCGGGTTGCCATGGTGGTCAGTGTTCTCGTAGTGACCGGTCAGGCCAACGCGGCTGATGTATTCGCCGCCCTTGGCCACGTACGGCGCGGGGACCTCGTCTTCAGGGAAGATAGCCGCATAGGGGCATTCCGGGATGCATGCTCCGCAATCGATGCAGGTATCGGGGTCGATGTAGAACCACGGCCACTCTTCCTGCGGCTTGCCAGGGACGATGCACTCAACCGGGCAGACTTCCACACACCCGCTGTCGCGCAGACACAAACTGGTAATGATGTGAGTCATAGATTCTCCTCCAAGCGTAGGATAATTGTTTAAAAACAGCGCCCTTATTCTACCTCATTTTCATAAGGGCGGCACAGTGAATTAACTCACCGGATGCGGCGAAATTGTTCACCCACGCCCCAAGAGCCTCACTGTAAAGGCGCACCATTTTCCAAAGAAGCGTTAATAATTAAGGAAAACTTGACAAAATTTATCTTTATTAGTATCATCGTTTTCAGAGAGGGCAATCCGTAATTTTCTATAAACGAGCAACAAGGAGGCTCTAATGATCCACCAACTATTCAGCACACTGGACAAGAAATACCATTTCGGGCGCGCCCAGGCGCACTGCGACGTCCCCTGCGGCATCTACGATCCCAGCACAGCCCAGATCGCGGCGCTGACCGTCGTCCGCATGATGGATTTGATGGCCGGCCTCGAGAGCGAAGGCGTGGCAGCACACAACAGCATGGCACGCTATATCGCCGTCAAGGAAGAACACGCCGAGAAAGCCAAACACGAAATTCGCGTCATCTGGGGCGATTACTTCAAAAAAGACAAACATCCCAACGTAGACGAACTGGTGCACAAGATCATGCAGCTCGGCTCCAAAGCCCGCCAGACCGCTGACCGCGAGACCGGCGTGGCCCTTGTCGAGGCGATCAACGAGTTCGCAGCCATCTTCTGGGAGACCAAGGGCGTAGCGACCAAGAAAGCCAAAGCCCCATATGCTCCCGCGCTGGAAATGGTCTACCCCGATCTCTAAACCGCACATGTCGTGGCTTCGGGGCTACGCCCCTCGCGACGACATCGTTCCCGATCATGTTCCGCATCCTACGCGTCACCGGCGATAGCATGTCGCCGGAATACCAGGAAGGGGATTTCGTGGTCATCGCCACGGGTCCCCTCTTTTCGCGCCGCTTGCGGGATGGAGACGCCATCGTTTTCCAGCACCAGCACTATGGCACACTCATCAAGCGTGTGCAGCGTATTACCGACGAGGGCATCTACGTGGTCGGCGCGCAGGAAAACAGCCTGGACAGCAGCAGGCTCGGCCCTGTCCGCCGCAGGAATGTGCGGGGAAGGGTCGTCTGGCACATTCGCCGTCGATATAGCGACAAATAGGACGACACCCGGACTGTCGCCCTATTTGTTTAACCGGTACAATAGGGCTCACCACAAAAGCCAAGCATGCACATCCGTCAAAGGAGACTTCTGTGAGTGAGCAACGTGCCCGCTTGATCCTGCCGTTCGCCATCGTCATCGCCATCCTGGCCGTTTCGACCGCCTCGATCTTCATCCGCTTTGCCCAACAGGACGCGCCCTCGCTGGTCATCGCCGCCTTCCGGCTGACGCTGGCCAGCCTGCTGCTCGCGCCGACCGCGCTGACCCGTCACCGCGCCGAACTGCGAAGGCTGACGCGCCGCGAACTGCTGCTTGGTCTGCTCTCGGGCATCTTCCTGGCGATACATTTCGCCACGTGGATCTCGTCGCTGGAATACACCACCGTCGCCAGTTCAGTCGTGCTGGTCAGCACCTCCCCGCTGTGGGTGGCGCTGCTGGCGCCCATCTTCCTGCACGAACCGCTGACCAGGCCCATAATAATCGGGATGATGTTGACGCTCGTCGGCGGGACGATCATCGGCCTGAGCGACACCTGCGCCTGGACGAATGGTCTGGTCTGCCCGTCGCTGGCGGATTTTGTGCAGGGCGAGGCCTTCTTCGGCAATTTCCTGGCCCTGGCCGGAGCCTGGGCCGTGGCCGGATATTTGATGATCGGGCGACGGCTGCGGGCAAAAATGTCGCTCGTGCCGTACATCTTCGTGGTCTACGGCATGGCCGCCGCGGTGCTGATCGTCATCATGCTGGCCTCCGGACAAAGCCCGTTCGGCTACCGGCCAATGACGTACGTCTGGCTGCTGCTGCTGGCAGTTTTCCCCCAACTGATCGGCCACTCAACCTACAATTGGGCGCTGCGCTACCTGCCCGCAGCCCTGGTCGCCGTGACCACGCTCGGCGAACCCATCGGCTCGACCATCCTGGCCTATTTCATCTTGCAGGAAAGCCCCTCGCTGCTCAAGATCGTCGGGGGCGCATTGATCCTGGCCGGGATCTATGCCGCATCGCAAAAAACGGATGGGTAGTGGTCGAAGTATCGATCCGAAAATTACGTTGTTGCAGTAACAGCTTCATGAATCGATACAGCAAATGGGGCGGATTTCAGAAATCCGCCCCATTTTTGTATGTGTGGACATTGCACAGGTCAACGCCGAGACGACTGATTCAGGTCCCGCAAACGCGCCTGCAAGTCTGCGCTCAACGCGTCCCCCCCCATGCGCCAGCCCCAGTTCCCCGCCGGGCGGCTGGGATAGTTCATGCGCGCCTCGCTCCCCAGGCTGAGTATATCCTGCATCGGGGCAAGGGCGAAGACAGCCGCCGAATTCCAGGCAGCGCGGATTAAATCCCAGGCAATGTCGCTGCCGTCCACGCTCAGATAGCGGCGGACGAAGTCGCGTTCGTGCTCCGATGCAGCCTCGTACCAACCACGGCTGGTATCGTTATCGTGCGTGCCAGTGTACACGACACAGTTTTCCGGATAATAATGCGGCAGGAACAAGTTGTCCGGGCCGGAGAAGGCGAATTGCAAAATTTTCATGCCAGGCAAATCAAATTGATCCCGCAGAGCCACCACGTCCGGCGTGATCTCGCCCAGGTCTTCCGCAATAATGGGCAGCCTGCCGAGCTCATCACGAACCGCATTGAAAAAATCTGCGCCGGGGCCGGGAACCCAGCGCCCCTCCTCGGCCGTCGGCGCATCAGCCGGGATTTCCCAGTAGCCCGCGAAGCCGCGGAAATGGTCCAGCCGAACGATGTCCACCATCGACAAAACCGCCCGGAAACGCGCCAGCCACCAGGCGTAGCCGGTCTGCGCGTGGACATCCCAACGGTAGAGCGGATTGCCCCACAACTGCCCGGTCGGAGAAAAGTAGTCCGGCGGGACGCCTGCCACCACGGTCGGCTTGCCAGTCTCGTCGAGGTAGAACAGGTCTGGGTGCGCCCATACGTCGGCGCTATCGTAGGCTACGAAGATGGGAATATCGCCGATGATCCT
>JAADGN010000119.1 GCA_013152325.1 Chloroflexota bacterium | reverse complement strand
CGAAAACAAACTTTCCCGCCGTGATTTACTGCGCGTCCTCGGACTGGGCGGCGCAGCCCTGTTGGGCGGCGGCATCCTGAATGCCTGCACGCCCGACAGCCCTGTCACGCCTGTCGCCGCCGGAACGGCGCGACCCGCTGCCGGGGCGGCCGCTGCCGGAACGCCGGACGTGGAAATCGCCCTCAAGGCCGTCCCGGACGAAGTTTCCATCCTGTCCGGCAAGGCGACGCGCGTTTGGCGGTACCAGGCCGAAGTCCTGAACGGCCCCGCCGAGACCCTGCGAGTCATCCCCGGCAGTTATCTGGGGCCGATCTTCAACGTCAAAAAAGGCCAGACAGTCCGCGTCCACTTCAAGAACGAACTGCCGGAAGAATCCATCGTCCATTGGCACGGGCTGCATGTGCCGGTCGAAGCGGACGGACACCCGCGCCTGGCGATTGATCCGGGCGAGACCTACGTCTACGACTTCACCGTGCTCGACCGCGCCGGGACCTATTGGTATCACCCCCACCCGCACGGACGGACAGGGCCGCAGGCCTACTACGGGCTGGCCGGTCTCTTCCTGATCAGCGACGACGAGGAAGCCGCGCTGGGGCTGCCCTCCGGCGAGTACGACGTGCCCATCGTCATCCAGGACCGTCTTTTCGACGCGGACAACCAACTGGTGTACGGCGGCAACGGCATGATGGACCAGATGATGGGCTTCCTGGGGGACCGGGTGCTGGTCAACGGGCAGCCCGATCTCGTCCTGCCGGTCGCCACACGCCCCTACCGCCTGCGCCTGCACAACGGCTCGAACTCGCGCATCTACAGACTGGGCTGGGAGGACGGCACGCCCCTGACGGTGATCGCCACCGACGGCGGCCTGCTGGAGCAGCCCGTCCGGAAGGAGTACGTCACGCTGGCCCCGGCCCAACGCCTCGACCTGTGGGTGGATTTCAGCGAGCGCGCCGTCGGCGACAGTGTGCGGCTGGTCAACCTGCCGCACGCCGCCCCTGACGGCGGGACGGTCTTCCCGATCATGACCGTCAACGTCGAACGCGCCGAAAGCGTCTCGGCCGACCTGCCGGAACGCCTCTCGACCATCGTCTGGCACGACGAGGCCGAAGCCGTCAACCGCAATTCGCCGCGCGAGTTCGTGCTGGCGATGGGACGCGGCATGGGCTGGACGATCAACGGGCGCACCTTCGAGATGACGGCCACAGCCAAAGACGAGGTCGTCAAACTGGGCGACCTGGAAGTCTGGCAGTTCACCAACCAGATGGGCGGCGGCATGGGCATGGGCGGCGGGATGGCGCTTCCGCACCCGATGCACGTCCACGGGCTGCAATATCAAATCATCGAGCGGCAAATCGACCCGGCGGGACGCGCCGCCTGGGATACGCTCAGCGGCGGCTTCGTGGACGAAGGCTGGCACGACACGGTGCTGGTCATGCCGGGCGAGCGCGTCAAGGTCCTGCTCAGGTTCGAGGATTTCACCGGGCTGTACCTGTATCACTGCCACAATCTGGAACACGAAGATATGGGCATGATGCGCAACTACCTCGTCGAAGCGTAGGGTTTACCAAACCCTCACGCGGGCTTTACCGAACCTTTAACCTACCTTGCTATGATACAGGCATAATAACCACGAACACGTGACAAGGAGTGTAACAACATGATGACCGGATTTGGGATGGGATTTAGCGGTATAGGGCTGTTCGTAATGGTGCTCTTTTGGATCGGCCTGATCGCCGGCGCTGTCTGGCTGGTCAAAACATTATCAGGCAGCCAGGGAGCGCCCAGCACGGTGCAAACCCGCACCATTGACGCCCGCGAGATACTGAACCAGCGTTACGCCCGCGGCGACATCAGCCGGGAAGAATATGATCACATGAAAAACGATCTTTTGTAAGCTCCCGGGCGCAGAAAAATAACAAAACTCCCATCGACTCAGATGGGAGTTTTGTTATAAGCACCCCGGCTGCGGCAATCCTCCCCCCGTCGTGGACGGTCCTTGAGCGGAGCGACCAACGGGAGCGCAGTCGCATCGTCATCCAAGGGGAAAGGACGGGGCGTGCAATCGCCGCTTCCTGGCCTGGGCGTCAATCCTGCCTGAGCAGACGGGCCGAGTTCGCCAGGATGCCCAGGTCGGGCAGGGACTGGGCCGCCGCGGCCAGGATGGGCGGCAGTACCCCGATCGCGGCCAGCGACAGCCCGACGACGTTGTAGACTGCCGTGAACCCCAAATTGAATTTGACCACCTGCATCGTCTTGCGGGCGATCTGGAAGACCTGCGGGACGAGCGTCCAGTCCTCGCGCATCAGCGCGATGTGGGCGGCCTCCAGCGCGACGTCCGTCCCTGCCGCGCCCATGGCGATGCCGACGTCGGCCTGGGCCAGCGCGGGCGCGTCGTTGACCCCGTCCCCGACCATGACAACCGTTCGCCCTTCCGCCTGATACCGTTTCACGACCGCGATCTTGTCTTCGGGCAGCAGTTCGGCCTGGCAGTCCACGCCCAGGCGTGCGGCCAGCGCCGCGGCGGTGCGGACGTTGTCGCCGGTCAGCAGCTCGATGTGATCCACGCCCAGCCGGCGCAACTGCGCCAGCGCGGCGGGGATCTCCGGGCGCAGCGTGTCCTCCGCGGCCAAAAATCCAGCCAGCTCGCCGTCCACCTGGACGAAAAGCAGCGTCTTGCCCTGTGCTTCGAGCGCGTCGGCCTCGGGCAAACGGGCGTCGGGGGCGATCATGCGGCGGCTGCCGACGGCGATGGCGTGTCCGTCCACGCGGGCGCGCAACCCCATGCCGGGCAGAGCCTCGAAATCCTGCGGTTTGGAGAGCGGCAAGCTGCGCTCGCGCGCCGCGGCGCGCACGGCCTCGGCCAGCGGGTGCTCGGAGTAGCGTTCCGCGGAGGCCGTCAGGCGGAGAATTTCTGATTTTTGATTTTTGATTGCCGGTTGGTCGCCAGAATCCCGATCAGCAATCTGCAATCCGGAATCCACGATGATGACCTCGCTGATGCGCGGCCTGCCCAGCGTCAGCGTGCCGGTCTTGTCGATCAGCAGCACGTCGGCGCGCGCCAGCGTCTCGAGATATTTGCTGCCCTTGATGAGCAGGCCGCGTTTGGCCCCAGCGCCGATCGAGGCCATCATCGCCATCGGCGTCGCCAGCGCAAAGGAGCAGGCGCAGGCCACCACCAGCACGGCGGTCGTCGCCAGCGGATCGCGGGTGAAGGCGAAGGTCAGGGCGGCGATGCCGGCCACAACCGGCAGGTACCAGGTTGCGAATTTGTCGGCGATGCCCTGGATGTCGGCGCGGCGGGCCTCGGCCTCCTCGACCATCTGGATGACGCGCCCGAAGGTGGTCTCCCGCCCGACGTGGGTGACGCGCACCCGCAGGCTTCCGAGTTGAGCGAGGGTCGCGGCGAAGACCTTCGCGCCGGGGCCGGCCTCCACCGGCATCGACTCGCCCGTGATCGCGGACTGGTCCACCGTGGCGTGGCCTTCCAGCACTTCGCCGTCCACCGGGATGTGTTCACCGGGGCGCACGATCACGGTCTCATCCGCCTGCACCTCCTCGATCGGCACGACCGTCTCCTCGCCGTCCCGCAGGACGCGGGCGGTCTGCGGGGCCAGGGCGGAGAGCTCCTTGATGGCGCGGCGGGCGCGCTCGGCGGTGAAGGATTCGGCGTAGTCCCCGATGCGCATGAAGAAGACCACCACCGCGGCGGTAGACCACTCCCCGACAGCGACCGCCGCCAGCAGGCCCATCGTCGTCAGCGTGTGGGCGATGATCTTGCCGCGCAGCGCGGCGCGGATGACGTTGATGAAGACCGGATAGCCGGTCAGCAGCACCACGCCCAGACCGAGATACCAGGGGACATTTTCGGTGATGCGCTCGAAGAGGCCCATCCATTCGCCAATCACGACGATGAAAAGCACCGCGCCGAAGACCAGCCCGAACAGGCGCATCACCTTGCCGGTGAAATCCGCCGCGGCGATGGGCGGCCGGACATCCTGGCCGCCGGGGACGGTGTATCCGGCCTCGGCGACCGCCTGGCGGATCAGCGCCAGATCGTCGGGCGGGGTTTCGACTTCGACGAGGGCTTTTTCCGCGCCCAGCAGCACGTCGGCGGAGAGCACATAGGGCACGGCAGCAATCGCCTTTTGCACGTGCATGGCGCAGTCGGCGCAGTCCATGCCGACAATGGGGATTTCAATGGTTTGGGTCATGAGAGCCTTTCAGGGGTGAAATACGAGGAGCGCAAAGAAACGCAAAGAAAACGCTGCGCCTCCTGGTGTCTTTCGCGGCAAACAAAATCACGCGTAGCGCGTGCATTGGTACACGCCGCGCGCCACGTCCGCCAGCAGGGATTCGGCCAGCGCCAGCAGGTCGGCCACGCGGTCGTCGCTCAGGCGGTAGCTGACGTAGCGGCCCCGCTTTTTGGCGCGCACCAGTCCGCACCCGCGCAGACAGCCGAGGTGGTTGGAGACATTGGGTTGGGACAGGCCGGTGATCTCCACAATTTCGCTCACGGTGCGCGGGGTTTCCCGCAGGCTTTCCATGATTTTCAATCGTGAAGGATCGCTAAAGCCGCGGAAAAACTTGGCTTTTACTTCCAGTCCGGTCGTGTCGAGGGTCAGCGGCAGCATAGACACTCTCCTTTGCGTTATCATATCACTACTTGCTGATATATTATCCCGACCTTGTCCTGTTGTCAAGCTGTTTTCGGCTCCCTCCGATGGGCGCGGAATGCCCGTCCATGTTTTGGTATGATTAACCGATCTCTCACACTCCCTGGAGGCTCGAATGAATTCTGCTTCACTGGCTCGCTGGATATCGGTTTTCTTCGACAGTTCTGTTCTCTCACTCTTTATCTTTCCGGCCATTGGCTGGCAGGCGGATGGATGGCGGGGCGTCGGCTGGTC
>JAADGN010000108.1 GCA_013152325.1 Chloroflexota bacterium | reverse complement strand
GACGCCGCAATCGCCACGACAGTGAGGGAGACCGCCGCGTCAGGCTGCCACCTCCCCGCGGTGACATAAAATGAGTTCGGGAAGTCTTCCTGTCCGGTGTTGGTAGCTGGCAAACCTCGTTCTCGCATCGCCAGGCACACACAGTGCACGGAGATTTTACAGGGTCTTCTCTGTGACCTCCGCGCCCCGTGGTGAAACCCAGCCGTCAACACTTTATGAGAGAGACTGCCTGAGTGTACAACAACCAACAACCTCGGAAAAAACTCCCCGTGGATATTTTACCCGATTTCCTCTGGAAGATTGTTGCAGAGAAGTGGAGAGCAACCCGTTACTAACGCCCCGCCACCCGTCCCTTTGTCCTCTTTTTCCCCCGCGCCCGCATCACGTCCAGCACGCGCGGGATGACCCCGGTATACAGCCGATACCAAAGCGGGTTGGGCGCATAGTCCCACGCGCCGAGCGTGCGCAGCACCTCCCCGCCCAGACCGCGCTTGAAACGGAAAACGCCCCACATGCTGTCGCTCTCGTCGAAGGTATCCGGCGCGCCCCACAGGTCATAGACCGTACAGCCGCGCGACTTGGCGCGCTTCATGGCTTCCCATTGCAGCAAGTAATTGGGCATCTTGTTGCGGTGCACCGTCCGCGACATGCCGTAGAGGTAATACGCCCGCCCGGCAAAATAGAAGACAAAAATCGCCGCCACCGGCTCGCCATCCACCTCGGCGATGAGCGGCTCGGCGGCCTCCGCAAACGTCTCCCAAACCGTGCGGTAATAATTCTCGTCACGGATCGCGAATCCATCCCGCAACGAGGTTTCCGCGTACATCCCATACAGCATTGGCCAATCTTCGCGCCCCCCCACGCGCACCGAGACCCCCTTGCGTCCCGCCAGCCGGATGTTGTAACGCGTCTTTTGCTTCATGCGCTTCAGCATCTCATCTTCGGACGGGGACAGGTCGAGCATGACCGTATTGCGAAACTGGATCTGGTCGGACGAGAACAGCCAGCCGCGCCGCGTCAAAGCGGACATCACGGCCTGCCCGCCGTTATCGATGACATCATCCTCGCCCCCGGGGATTCCCGTTCCCAGCCGCACATCGGGGTCGATCTTGACGAAGATCGCGCCCTGTCTTTTGGCGAAATCCTGCAAATCGCCGAGGACGCGCTCCCGGAGGGACTCATTCTCCCAATCCATGAGCGGCCCCTTCGGGACGTACAGCACGCTCAAACGGGCGGCAAATCCGCGCAGGGGAACGGCGCGCTTCAAGACCATCGCCGCGGCGACGACTTGACCATCGTCATCCCAAACGAAGGGCATTGCCTCCCAGCCGTATTTGGCCTTAACCTGCGACCATTCCCAAGTTTGCAGAAAATGGGGATCGGGAAGTTGGGAGATGAGGGAATTCCAGTCAGCGCCAGAGTAGGAGTTCATTAATTATCAGAGATGTTCGTCAACAGCCAGGAGCAAGAAAGGGGAAAACGCCAGAGACCAGCACAAATGCCGATGCGTCCCTAACTTCATCATACTTCATGCGGTTCGCTCGTTTTCTCCCCAGTTTACCTCATGTGTTCTCAATTGGGAACGAAGTGTGACATTTTAAATGTGTACAACCCGGTTGCTGAGCGAAGATGAAGCGACCGTGGACCCGTGGTCACAGAGCGGCGATTGCATAACCCGCCCTGCGACTGCGCTCGGCAACTGTCTGCGACAGGGAAAATGTCGCTGCAACGATTTGGAAATTCCAATCGTCGTGTTTCGAGGCCCTCAGGATCGTTTCTGTGACTTACGGCGCGCCTGCGCATGCTGTCTGCGCAAGTGGCGGGGGCGCGCTTCGCGCGGCGTCGAAGCCGGGGCACGCTTTGCCCTGCGCGGTACGGGAGCAGGCCGGGGCGGAGCGGGAGCCGTATAGTCGAATCCGGCTATCGTTTGCCGTTCCAGTTTTTGTCCCATGATCCTTTCCAGCTTGCGAATCAAATCACTGTCGTCCGGGGTGATAAAGGTGAAGGCTTTGCCAGTGCGCTTTGCCCGGCCGGTGCGTCCGATGCGATGGATGTAAGCGTCGGCAGTGTCAGGCATGTCAAAGTTGATGACGTGTGAGATATTTTCCACGTCCAGGCCGCGCGCAGCGATGTCGGTGGCGACCATGATCTGGAATTCCCCGTTTTTGAAGCCCCTGAGCGCTCGCTGACGTTGACCCTGCGTGCGGTCGCTGTGCAGGCTGGTCACTTCGTAGCCAGCGTTCTTGATCTGGCGCTGCAAACGACGAGCGCGGTGTTTCGTACGGGTGAAGATCAGCACAGAGTCGGTCTCGGTCTCTTTGAGCAGTTCGAGCAAAAGTCCGCGTTTCAGGTGCTGCGGCACAGGATACAGCGCGTGCGAGACGGTATGCACCGGACGGCTGAGACCAAGCGTGATGCGCTGCGGCTGCCTGAGCGATTGTTTTGCCAAATTTTCGACTTCGCGCGGGAAGGTGGCCGAGAACAGCATCGTCTGACGTTGGGCAGGGACGGCTTTGATAATGCGCCGCACGTCTGGCAGAAAGCCCATGTCGAACATACGGTCGGCTTCGTCGAGCACCAGGATTTCGATCCGGTTAAGGCGGGCATGTCCCTTGGCGACCAAGTCCAGCAAACGCCCGGGGCAGGCAACGATGATCTCAACGCCCTGGCGCAGCGCCTGGATCTGTGGATTCGCGCCAACGCCCCCATAGACGGTCGTGCTGCGCAGGTTGGTTCCGACGGACAGGACGCGGATGGTCTGATGGATTTGCTCGGCAAGTTCGCGCGTAGGGGTAACGATCAGTGCGCGCGTCTGTTTGGGCGGACCGCTGAGCAGTCTGTGCAGGATGGGCAGCACGAAGGCAGCCGTTTTGCCGGTTCCCGTCTGGGCGGTGCCGATCAAGTCCCGGCCTGTCAATGCGGCAGGGATGGCCTTTGTTTGGATAGGCGTTGGCGTGCTGTAGCCAGCGCGCTTAATGCCCGCCTGCAGGCGAGAATCCAGGTTGAACTGGTTGAAGTTCACAAATGTTCCTTTTCTTTCAGAAGTCAGGCGGGTGTCAAAAGGGATTCGAGCGGACGCTCAAGAGAATAACAGCGGCAACGACTGCTGAACTATAAAATAGTAAGGTTGATACGATAACCGATGCCGGCAGGACTGTCAAGGATGTTGCTATGATATAATCAGGTGATCTTATAACAGGTCCAGCGTGCTCACATTGCCATCAGCCCTATTATCGGGTTGGCGGTTTTTTTTGACTGCGCTTAACCCCGACGTGAAGGACACAGTGGATTTCAGCGACACAAGCGCAATCGAAGAACAGGCGGGGGGCAGCGCCGCTAGTAGAAGGACAACATGCAATTCAAAGTTGGCGACCGAGTAATCCATCCACGGCATGGATTGGGACACGTAACCAAATTGGCTGTAAAACAATTTGTACAGGGAGAGAAGCGCCCGTATTATGAGATTTCCTTCCCAGACAGCACCCTATGGGTGCCCTTGAATTTTTCCGCCTCCGGGATAAGAAAGCTGACGGTGAAAAGTGAAGTCGCCAGCTGCCGTCGCTTGCTAAAGGCTCCCGCAGAGCCTCTCAACAATGACCCGCGTTTGCGCCAGACAGAATTGAGCGATCACCTGAAAGAGGGAACGATCATCGCCCACTGTGAAGTCGTGCGCGATTTGAGCGCCCATGGCTGGCGCAAATCACTCAGCGGGGCAAATGCTGTTTTCTTGCGCACCACCCAGGATGTATTGTGTCAGGAGTGGGCCGCCGTGGAGGAAATAACCCTTTCGGAGGCCGCCATCGAGATCGAAACCCTACTCGAAAAAAGCAGGCAGGCTGATAATAATGACTGAAATTTTGGAAGCGTAGTCAAAGGTTCGCCGGTTGGCTGTCAGCATGGCGCGTCCGCGAGAAGCGCGTGGGAGTGGCTCCCAGCACGGCAGCCGGCAAAGACGAAGAAACGGCCGGGGACATTCGTATAAGAGGTAAGTATGAAATTCGATATTGGTGACAAAGTAGTTCACCCGCAGCATGGGGTTGGCTATGTGGCCGACCTGGAGGAAAAGCGATTTGAGCCGAACGCCTCTCGCACGTACTATGTAATCGTAATTCCGGACACCACCCTGTGGGTGCCGGTAGATTTGTCCACCTCCGGGCTGCGCAAGTTGAGTGTGAAGAGTGAACTCGACCAGTGCCGCCAGGTACTGCAGTCTGCCCCGCTTACGCTCAAACCAGATCGAGGCCTGCTGTCCAGCCTGGCCGGTCACATTAAACAGGGTACGATCATTGCCCATTGTGAGGTTGTCAGGGACCTGACGGCCTACGGTTGGCGCAAGTCGCTTTATGGCCCGATCGCAGATTTCCAGCGGACGACACTAAACGTCCTTTGCCAGGAATGGGCTGCCGTCGAAGGGTTATCCCTGGCAGAGGCATCCCATGAGATCGGTGTTTTGCTGAAAAAGGGCAGGGCGGCCCAAGAACATTGACCGGGCTGGATTCAAGCAAAAGATTAACACACGGAATCAAGATGTATGGTACACTAAGTTGCTTGATTAACAGAAGTTCTGAGACAAAGAGTAAGTTTTTGATTTGGAACCCATGCTTGACCCGGCAATATACTATAAGGAAAGGAGTTCCAAATCATGTCTGAAAAAGAACAAGGTACAGTCAAATGGTTCAATGGTAGCAAAGGCTACGGTTTCATTGAACGTGCAGAAGGCGAAGATGTGTTCGTTCATTTCAACGCCATCATCGGTGACGGCTACCGCAACCTGGAAGAAGGCCAGCGCGTAGAGTTCACCGTTGCGCAGGGCCAAAAAGGCCTGCAAGCAGAAAACGTTGTTGTAATCTAAAACGGCTTGCAGTAACACCTGAAACCAAAACGGGACAGCGAAAGATGCTGTCCCGTTTTATGTTTTC
>JAADGN010000144.1:22955-29155 GCA_013152325.1 Chloroflexota bacterium | reverse complement strand
CCTGCGAGGCCTACAACCCCTTCAGCGGGGATTACTTCTTCCGCCGCGCGGTGCGCGCCGTCCTGGTCGAGGTACGCTGAGGGAACAGCGCCGCTCCGCAGCGTCTGGGTGCGCCACGCATCCGGACGTTTTCTTGTGGGCGGCGGTCGTGTTGTGACAAAAGAACAAAATACATCCGCCTTGTCAAATGGCGCTAAACTCCACGGTTAAGTACCGTGTTACCCCATGAGACGAGAGATGGGATTTTTTGCTAAAACAACGGGAATATGGGAGCCGTCCACGGGTACGATAATAATACTACGTAGCCAATTATTTGATTTGGAATCATATGCTGGTACGTTGTTACATGAAACAGCCCATGCTGTTAGCAAAGCACCAGATGTTAGTAGAGAATTTGAAAAGACGCTAACACGATTTCTAGGGAGCATTACATCAGCTATACTAAACTCACAAGGAAACGGTGAAAAAGGGCAGGAACGATGACAATTGTGTACAAAGCGATCCTGTTCGCGTTGCTGACAACCGGCATCGTTTGGGTTTCACGATCATCGTTGAGAGATGTTCGATACCACGGTTTCTATCGCTTTTTCGCCTGGGAAACAATCCTGATCCTGTTTTTGATGAATGTGGATTATTGGTTCGTCGATCCGTTCGCTCCCAGGCAAATCGTCTCCTGGTCATTTCTGATCGTTTCTCTGGTGCTAATATATCAAGGCGTCCTCCTGTTTCGCAGAAAAGGGAATTTGGATCAGGGGCGCGATGACCCCGCGTTGATCGGCATAGAGAAAACGACGGAATTGGTCACGACCGGGGTCTATCGTTACATCCGGCACCCATTCTATAGTTCGTTATTGTTTCTCGGCTGGGGGATACTCCTGAAGAACGTCAGTTGGCTCGGACTACTATTGGCCGCGATAACCACCCTTTTCCTGATAATAACTGCCAGGAAAGAAGAGACCGAAAATATTCGATACTTTGGCGAGACGTACCGGGAATACATGGAACGCACAAAGATGTTCGTTCCATACATCTTTTGAGAAGGGTTGAGATCCAAAGGCCGGAGCCTGATGGTCGACGATCCGCGGCACGCTCTCCCTCCCAATGAAGAAAGGACGACGGGTCATGAACGCCAAATCCGCATCGCGCCGGTATTTTATCCTTGCCGGACTGATAGTTTTAGCAACGATCGTTGCCGCCTGCTCCCGGCCCGGACGAAGGAATCAGGTCATCGAACCGACACTGCCTTCGGAAAGCGCCCCGAACGCGGGCGGTTACGTTCCCGGCGACTATGTCGAAGAGATCACGTCAGGTGGACAAGCCCGCGCTTACCGATTGCACGTTCCCGAAAATTACCGGGCGGGACAACCTCTGCCGCTAATTGTCAACCTGCACGGGCTCAACTCGAACGCAGCGCAACAGGAACAAGTAAGCCGGATGTCCGTCAAGGCAGACCAGGCCAATTTCATCGTCGTATACCCTGAAGGGCTTGGCGATCCGCAGACCTGGCGCGTTGGTCCCAGGGCGGAGGGGGACGCCGACCTGCAATTCATCCGGGACCTGATCGCCTATTTGCAAGCCCAGCTAAGCATCGATGCGTCCCGGATATATGCCACGGGGATTTCGAATGGCGCGCAGATGACCAATCGTCTGGGGTGCGACATGTCTGAGGTCATCGCGGCGATTGCGCCCGTTTCCGGGGGATACGCCCCGACCGAAAATTGCCGCCCCGGCCGCCCCGTACCCGTTGTCGCCTTTCACGGTACTGCTGACAAAATCCTGCCGTATGAAGGCAAGGGGCGATTGTTGATGCCCATACAGGATTGGGCGTCCGCTTGGGCAAAACGCAACGGCTGTGATCCGACAGCGACCGTTGTGTACCAAAACGGGGATGTCACCGGAGAGGCTTGGAATAATTGCGCCGACAAGGCCGAGGTGATACTCTATACCATCCAGGACAAAGGACACAGTTGGCCGGGATCGGATATGCCGTCCGACATCACGACGCAGGATGTCGACGCGACGGACGTGATCTGGGCGTTCTTTGCAGACCACCCTTTGCCCTGATCATGAGCGGCGCACACCTCTATTAGGCGCATCAGGGCAGCACATTCATGAAATCCAAAGTTTTGAAATCTTGCCTGTTGACATTCGTGGTCGTAATCATCGCCGGGTGTTCAAACGGCGATAACCCGAACCCGGGATCTGCCAATTACGAAAGAAACGATTCGGCGCATCAAATCCCCATTGTCCTTGACGGAAGTTTGCAGAATCCGGCCTGGTCGCCTGACGGCAAAGCAATCGTATTCACCCGGTTCCGAAACGGATACAACGAAGGCCCCGCCGATTTGGCAATCTATGATCTGGAAAGCGGGACGACAAGGATGCTCGTCTCTGACGGCAGCGACAACGTCAATCTTCCGGGTTCCGTCTGGGATCGCGCCGCAAACCGGATCGTCTTTTCGTCTTCACGAGAGCCGCACGACGAAATATTCACCATCAACGCAGGCGAGGGTCCCGGAGAAGAAATCAAAATCACGGACAGGGTTCAACAGGCCGCCTATGAACCATCCTTCTCCCGCGATGGTCAGTGGATAGTGTTCGAATCTCACAGGGTGGATGTCGAAAACGACGGGGTCATCACCAAGTACAAAATCGATGGCACGGAACCGTACCAAATGTTGACGGATGTGAACGACGACTGCCGACAACCGAATTGGTCGCCAAATGGTCATCATATCGCGTACCAAGCATTCAATGGCGGCCAGTGGGAGATCATGGTGATGAATTCTGACGGGACGGACCATCGTCAGGTTACGAGCGGCCCAGGCGACAAAACGGACGCTTCGTTTTCCCCTGATGGCGCGCGGCTCGTCTACAGCGCCGATGGGCCGGCGCTGGCTTTCGCCAATCTCTTCATCACACTCGTTTCGGGCGGCGGGCAAATCCGATTAACGCATTTCGACGGATACGATGGCGCACCATCCTGGTCTCCGAACGGGGAACAAATTGTGTTCGAATCATCGCCGGACGCGCCCGAAGATTCGCCGGGCACGACAATATGGATCATGGACGCGCCAAAACGGTAGGAGTGCACCTGCCGTTCAACCGAAGCGAAAAAAGTTGGCCTTGTCAGGCCAACTTTTCGCATCCCGGCAACGCGCGCCAGGATACGCCATTCTTTCGGCGATGTGTACCATGATATACTCAAAATACAGTGTGAAACTTCTCAAACCCGGCGGGGTTTCTATGAATAGCCCTGCTGGTAGGATGTGGCAGTGTCGGAATACGAACTGAGTGAAACTGAAACCCTAAAACAAGCCTCGCAGGGCGACAAAGAGGCTTTTGGCCTCTTGTACGAGCATTATGTGGACCGCATCTTCAACTACGTCTACTATCGGACGGGCAATGTCCACGACGCGGAGGATTTGACCGCCAGGGTCTTCCAGCGGGCGATGAAGCACATTCACAATTATCAGGATCGCGGCGTCCCGTTTTCGGCCTGGTTGTATCGTATCGCTCATAACCTGGTCGCCAACTGGCACCGTGACCGCAGCCGCAAGCAGGAGATCCCCATCTCGGATGTGATGGTGCTGCCTGCGAAGGGCGAACATCCGGAAACAACGCTGCTGCGCTCGGAAGAGCAGGATGCCTTGCTGCGCATGATCCGCCGTTTGCCGCCCGACCGGCAGCATTTGTTGATTTTGAAATTCGTCGAACATCTTTCCAACGCGGAGATCGGCAAGATCATGGGACGCAGCGAGGGCGCTGTAAAAAGCCTCTATCATCGCACCCTGCTGGCATTGCGCGATCAAGTCGGCGACCTGATAGGAGAGATAGAAGGAGAGTGAGCTATGTTGCATATTGTGACCGATGGGGCGGGAGACATGCCGCCTGGGTGGGAACAGGAATACGACATCCATGTGATCCCCATCAACATCCACTTTGGCGAGAAGACGTATTTGCAGGGTGTTGACCTGAGCAACGAAGATTTTTACCGCCTGGTGGATGAGAGCGGCGTGATCCCCAAGACTTCACAGCCTTCACCGCACCAGTTCAAAGAGTTCTACGAACGGATTGCAAAGGTTGGCGATACCATCCTTTCGCTCCACATCACCAGCAAATTGTCCGGCACACTTGATTCTGCCATCGCGGCGGCGCGCGATCTGGCCGGGAAATTCAACATCGTCACTTTCGACTCGGCCAGCGGCTCGGCGGGGCAGGGCATGATGTGCCGCGAAGCCCGTCTCATGGATCGGGCCGGCGCGGGGATCGAGAAGATCGTCAAGCGCATGGAAGCCATCCGTGATACGAGCGCGATCGTGCTGGCGCTGGATACGCTCGAATATGCCCGCATGAGCGGACGGGTCAAAACATTGCAAGCCGCGCTGGCTTCCGTGTTGAACGTCAAGCCCATCGTGATTTTGCAGGAAGGCGTTTTGAACATGGCCGAGAAAATCCGCACGCGGCGCGCTTCGATTGACCGCGTGGTCGAAATCATCAAAGAGCAGTTTGGCGACACATTGCTCAACATGGCGGTTGTCCATGCCCGCGACCCGGAGGCCGGACAATCAATGCTGAAACTCGTACGAGGCCAGTTCAACATCAAGGATTTGATCATGACCGACCTTTCGATTTCGGTGGCCGCCAATTTGGGTCCGGGGACGGTTGGCCTGGTGGCGTATCCGGTGGAACAAGTTTGAGAGCAGGTGGTGTTTTATGAGCAGACGACAGAAATTGATCGATGCTTCGAAAGAGCATATCGGCGCTTTGGAGGCGCGGCTGGCCGGAGCGTTGCAGCCCGTGCACCCGCCGAGGGAAGTTGTCCATCGGCTGCGCGACCGCATTCGGCTGCCGGAGCCGCGCCTGATCGCCAGGCGTTTGTCGGATTGGGAGTTCGTGCTGATCGTGACGGGCAGTGTGATGTCGGTCGCGGTGGTGATTTTGACCGCGGCGCGCGCCCTGTTCCATCTGTTTGGCCGCAGGGGAAGAGTTGGAACGTAGCACGCGAGATATTTGCTGTGTGCCTTACCCAAAACAGGAAAAAGCCCGGCGGTGAACCTGCCGGGCTTTTTTTGTTTGGCCTACAAGCGCCCTACTCCCAATCGGGGAGCAGCGCGGCGCACAAACGCCGCGCTTCGGCGATCAGGTCTGCGTCTGTGGGGAGTTTGAATGCCTCGGTGACGCGCAGGGTCAGAGAAGCGGCGGCCTGCCGCAGGTCCGGGGGCGTATCGGGCTGTTCTCCCAGGTATCGAAGCAGGTCGTAAGCGCTGATGCTGGGGAGGGGCGTGCCGCGCCGGGCCAGATATTCCCGGATGGCGATGCCGGCCGCCCGGCGCGCGCAGACGCGCGCTTGTCCCTCGTTGCCGCGCGCGCGTGCATCTTCGGCGCGTTCGAATTCGGCCTGTAAATCGGCTTTCCAGTTGGGGGTCATGCGGCTGGGCAGGCGTTAGTCCACGAACCGGTACTTCAGCAGCGTCCAGATGGCTTCGAAGGCGTCCTTCAATTTGATCTTCTTCCCCTCCGAGTAATCACGGGGATTGAACGTGATCGGCACTTCGAAGATGCGCACTTTGCGCTTGAGAATCTTGGCTGTGAATTCCGGCTCGAAATCGAAACGCTTGGCGTGCAGGGTTATGCCGTCAAGCACCTCGCGGCGGAAGACTTTGTAGCCGGTTTCCATGTCGGTCAGGATATTGTTGTAGAGGATATTCGTCGCGAAGGTCAGCAGTTTATTGGCGACCATGTGCCAATACATCGTCGCCCGCCGAGGTCCGCCGAGGAAACGTGAGCCGTACACGACGTCCGCGATGCCCTCTTCGAGCGGTTTGAGCAGGAGGGGGTAGTCGCGCGGGTCGTACTCCAGGTCAGCGTCCTGGATCAGGAACACGTCGCCGCGGGCGCTGGCGAGACCGGTACGCACAGCCGCGCCTTTGCCCTGGTTCCGCTCGTGCAGGATGACGCGTATCCCGTCCTTGCCGTCCAACTCTTTCAGGATATCGCGCGTGCCGTCGGTCGAGCCGTCGTCCACGATGACGATCTCCCAGGCCAGGCCGGTCGCGAGCACCCGCCGAAGGATTTCGCGGATGTTCTGGACTTCGTTGAATACAGGGATTATGACGGATATTTCCATGCGGCACATTATAAACGCAAAATCGCGGGTTATGCGCCGGAAATGCGATTCTGCGGAATTCGAATGCCCC
>JAADGN010000144.1:0-22930 GCA_013152325.1 Chloroflexota bacterium | reverse complement strand
GGTCGGGAGACCGCGCTGCATCTGTGGCTACGATGCCGATGCCCGACAGTTCAACTGAGAGATGCCCGACAGTTGAACTGTCGGGCATCTCGTTGTCGGGCATCTCTCGTTGGGCGGCCGCGCGGTTGCAGGCGTCGCCTCGTGGGTGTATTGCGCCATTTTTGACGCGAAAGAGCAAGATTTCCATTGCGTCCCCCGTGCTATAATTCTACACACACATCCGGCCTGGTGGGACTTAGTGTGCCCCGGCTATTTTGGATGGGAGGCTCCTAATGACCAATCTGACAAGAAAAGTGGCTCCTTCTGCGGGAGGAACGGGTTTTCTGCCGCCGACGATCACAAGCGTGGAAGACACCGGACTTTCCCCGCTCTGGCTGCAAGACCTGGCCCTGAAAATTTTGTACTTTCAGGGGTATCTGACCGGATTCAAGGTGGCCGAGGCTTTGGCGCTGCCTTTTGCGGGGGTAACCGACAAGATCCTGGACGCGTTGAAGAAAGAAAAACTGGTCGAGGTCAAATCGTCCCAGATGGGGCTGGGCGAGAGTTCCTATCAATATGCCATCACCGGTGCAGGGATCGCCCGCGCCCGTGAAGCCCTGGAACGCAGCCAGTATGCCGGCGCGGCGCCGGTGCCGATCGACGTGTACAACGATGCCGTCCGCCGGCAGTCCCGCGGCCGGGTGGTGGTCACTTCACGCACGATGCGGCAGATCCTTTCCCAGTTGGTCATCTCGGAATTGACCTTCCAGCGGCTGGGCCCGGCGCTCAACTCCGGCTCCTCCATCTTCCTGTACGGGCCGCCGGGCAACGGCAAGACCAGCATCGCGCGCGCTTTCGGCAACCTGGTCATGAGCCGGAACATGTACATCCCCTACGCGCTGTACGTGGACGGGCAGGTGGTCAAAATGTACGACTCGGTCAACCACCAGCTTGTCCCGGAGGGCGATGCGACATCGCGCGGCACCGGTTCGCTCAAGACGGGCATCCGACGCGATCCGCGCTGGGTGAAGATCCGCCGCCCGTTCATCGTGGTCGGCGGCGAGCTGACCCTGGCAGGCCTCGATCTGGTCTTCGACGACACCCACAAGTTTTACGAAGCGCCCTTCCAGGTCAAGGCCAACGGCGGCATCCTGCTGATCGACGACTTTGGCCGCCAGCAGGTGCGTCCGCGTGACCTGCTCAATCGCTGGATCGTCCCGCTCGAAAACCGCGTCGACTTTCTCGCCCTGCACACCGGGCGCAAGGTCGAAGTCCCCTTCGACGTGCTGATCGTCTTTTCGACCAACCTGCCGCCCAAAGACCTGGTGGACGAAGCCTTCCTGCGCCGTCTGCGGCACAAGATCGAGATTGGCGATCCTTCGTACGAGGATTACCGCGAAATCTTCCGGCGGGTGGCGCAGGCCAAGGGCGTCCAGTACAGCGACCAGGGGCTGGCCTACCTCCTGCAGGAGTGGTACATCAAGCGCAACCGCAAATTGCGCGCTTCGCATCCCCGCGATATTTGCGATCAGATCATCGACATCGCCCACTATCTTTCCACCGAGCCGGTCATGACCCGCGAGATGCTCGATCGGGCGGCGCAGTCGTATTTCGTGGAACTGTAACGTTCAAGCATTATGTGGCCCGACCATCCTTTCCCTGTCATCTTTGCCCACCGCGGCGCTTCGGCGCACGCGCCCGAGAACACGCTGGCCGCGTTCGAACTGGCCGCGCAGCAGGGGGCGGATGCGATTGAACTGGACGCCAAACTGAGCGCCGACGGGCAGGTGGTGGTCATCCACGATACGACGGTGGACCGCACCACGGACGGGCATGGCCGCGTTGCAGACCTGCCCCTGGCTGCCCTGCGCGAACTGGACGCAGGCAGTTTTTTCTCCCAGACGTTTCGCGGCGAGCGCATCCCGACCCTGGACGAGGTATTTGCTGCCGTTGGGAAAAAGGTGCTCATCAACGTCGAGTTGACCAACTACAAGACGCCGCGCGACCGCCTGGTCGGGAAAGTCGTCGAGTTGGTCGAACGGCATGCCTTACAGGCGCGCGTGATCTTCTCTTCTTTTTTCCCGAAAAATCTGTCGCAGGCGGCGCGCCTGCTGCCGGAGACCCCGCGCGGGCTGCTGGCTCTGCCCGGCGTGTTGGGCTGGTGGTCGCGCTCTTTCGGGTTTACCTTCGGCGCTTACCAGGCGCTGCATCCCCATCTGTCAAACGTCACGCCGCAGCAGGTCGGACGGGTGCATCGCCTGGGACGGCGCATCCACGTTTGGACGGTGAACGCGGCGGACGACATGCGCCGCCTGAAATCTTGGGGGGTGGACGGCATCTTCACCGACGATCCGCAATTGGCTTTGCAGGCTTTGGGGAGGGCGGAATGATCCCTGCCGAGTGGCTGGATCAGGCCGAGACCCGTATTGCCCCGCACATCCATCGCACGCCGCTGACACACGATGCAGCGCGCGGGCTGTATATCAAGTGGGATAACCACCAGGTCACCGGTTCGTTCAAGGCGCGCGGCGCGCTGAACAAGGTTTTGGCATTGCAGCCCTGGGAACAGGAAATGGGGCTGGTGACCGCTTCGGCTGGCAACCACGGACAGGGCGTAGCGCTGGCCGGTGGACTGGTCGGCGCGCCGGTGACGGTCTTCGCCTCGCAGCATGCGCCCGCCGTAAAACTGGACGCCATACGACAACTTGGCGCGGAGGTACGTTTGGTCCCCGGCGGCTATCACGAGGCGGAAGTCGCCGGCCTGGCATTTGCCAAAGAGCGGCAGGCGACCTGGGTCTCGGCGTACAACGACGGGCATATCATCGCCGGGCAGGGCACGCTGGCGCTGGAAATATTGCGCCAGGAGCCTCGCACGGCGGAAGCGGCCTGGCTGGTGCCGGTCAGCGGCGGCGGCTTGCTGGCAGGAGTCGGCGCGGTGTTGGCGCGGCTGGCCCCTCGTCCGCGTTTGATCGGGGTGCAGGTCGAGGCCTCCGCTTTCATGCACGCGCTTTTCTATCGCGGCACGCAAGACGGGGTCGCGGATCTGCCGACGCTGGCAGACGGTCTGGCCGGAGCGGTGGAGGCCAAGTCCATCACCATCCCGCTGGTCAAAAAATATGCGGATGAGATCATCCTGCTCTCGGAAGACGAGATCGGCCGCGCGGTGGCGTTCGCCTGGCAGGCGTACGGCGAGAAAATCGAAGGCTCCGGCGCGGTTGGGCTGGCGGCCGTTTTGTCCGGGAAGGTAACGCAGCGCCCGGCAGTAGTGGTCGTTTCGGGCGGCAATATCCAGCCTGAGATCCACGCGGAAATTTGCGAGCGTTACGCAGGGGGGACACGATGAAGTCCAGGCAATCGATTTCCTGGGTGCTGCTGCTGGCATTGGCTGCATCCTTGTTTTCCCCGGCATTTATGGGCCAGGCCGTCGTTCGGGCGCAGACAGCGACGCCTCCGCCCAACGTTCTCACCGCCATGGAAAATATGACGCCCGAAGAGCGGGTGGGGCAGCTTTTTTTGGTGACTTTCAACGGCACCGATATTGGCCCGGATTCCCAAATTTACGATCTGATCACCAATTACCATGTCGGCGGGGTCGTTTTGCTGGCCGAGAACGACAACTTTACCGCCGCTCCCAATACTGTCGCCGACGCCTATCAACTGATCAGCGATTTGCAAAAGGCGGAATGGAACAGCTCGCTGATCGCGCTCGTTGATCCGGCGACAGGCGAACAGCACTGGCGCACCTACGTTCCGCTGTTCATCGGCATTTCGCAGGAGAGCGGTTACCCCTACGAGCAAATTCTGAATGGGCTGACGCCGCTGCCCAACCCGATGTCCATCGGCGCGACCTGGCAGCCGGAGCTGGCAACCCAAACAGGGGCTGTCCTGGGACGGGAACTCTCGGCGCTCGGCTTTAACCTGTATCTGGGACCCTCCCTGGACGTGCTCGAAGCGCCCCGGCCGACCGGCAGCGGCGACCTGGGGACGCGCGCCTTCGGCGGCGACCCATACTGGGTTGGCGAGATGGGACGCGCGTTCATCAGCGGCCTGCATTCCGGCAGCGAGGGAAAGCTGCTGGTAGTGTCAAAACATTTCCCCGGCCGCGGCGGATCCGACCGCCTGCCCGAGGAGGAGGTCGCCACTGTCCGCAAGTCGCTGGAGCAGTTGAAGCAAATCGAGTTGGCGCCCTTTTTCGCGGTGACGGGCAACGCCCCCACCGAGCTGGAAACGACGGATGGCCTGCTGGTTTCACACATCCGCTACCAGGGCTTCCAGGGCAATATTCGCGCCACGACGCGCCCGGTCAGCTTCGATGCCCAGGCGCTGACGCAAATCCTGGAACTGCCGCCTTTCAGCGAATGGCGCGCGAACGGCGGCTTGATGTTCAGCGATGACTTGGGCAGCCGCGCTGTACACGAGTTCTACGCGCCCGGCGCAAAGACCTTTTCAGCCCGCCTGGTGGCGCGGGACGCTTTTCTGGCAGGCAATGACCTGTTGTATTTGGGGAACATTCTTTCCACCGATTCGCCGGACACCTATGACACGGTTTTGAAAACGCTGGATTTCTTCGCGCAAAAATACCGCGAAGACCCGGCCTTTGCCCAGCGTGTGGACGACGCCGTGGTGCGCATCCTGACGCTCAAATCCCGCCTGTATCCCTATTTCTCGCTGGGCGCTGTCCGTCCGCCCGCCGCTGGCTTGGATCTGCTCGGTCAATCGGAGCAGGCCGCTTTCGATGTGGCGCAGCAGGCGGCCACGCTTATCAGCCCCGAATTGAAAGACCTGGACGCAGTTTTACCCGCCCCGCCGGGGCCGCGCGATCGCCTGGTGTTCATCACGGACATCCAGACCGTCAGTCAGTGCAGCACCTGCCCGGCGCAGGTGGCCCTGGACGTCACAACGCTGCAAGACGCTGTCCTGCGGTTGTACGGGCCGGACGCCGGCGGCCAGACACGGGCCGAGAATCTGTTCTCCTACTCATTTTCAGACCTGGCGTACATGTTGGACAACGACGAGTTCTCGATCCTCGAATCCGATTTGCGCCGGGCGGAGTGGGTCATTCTGTCGTTGGTCGATACGGACCAGGGGCAGATCCAGACGATACGCCGTTTCCTCTCCGAACAACAGAATTTGCTGCGTGACAAACGCGTGATTCTCCTCTCTTTCACCGCACCATACTATCTGGATGCGACCGACATTTCAAAGCTGACCGCGTACTACGGCCTGTACAGCCAGGCGCCGCCTTTTGTGGATGTGGCCGCCCGTCTGCTCTATCAGGAGTTGACGCCGGTTGGCGCGCTGCCGGTTTCGGTGCTTGGCATTGGCTATGATTTGATCACCGCGACCACCCCGGACCCCGCACAGCTCATCACTCTCAGCCTGGATCTGCCAATCGAGCCCGCCCCCACCGCCCAGGCGACAACCACGCCGGAACCGACGCCGGAACCGCTGTTCAGCATCGGCGACACGATTGCCGTCCGTACAGGCGTGATCGTGGATCATAACGGACATCCCGTGCCGGATGGGACGGTGGTTTATTTTTCGCTCGTCGTGAACGGTGAGAGCGGCGGCGTTCATCAAAAAATTGACACGGAGACCGTGGGAGGCGTGGCGCGAGCCTCCATCCGCCTGGACAAAACAGGCCTGCTGGATATCCGCGCCACGAGCGACCCTGCCATCGTCTCCGAGACATTGCGGCTGGACGTGACGGCCGGGGAGGGCGCAGCGGTGACGGTCATCCCGCCGGTTCCCACCGGGACCACGTCGCCCACGCCCGCGGCCGCACAGACCCCGGATGGCGCGCCGGACATATACCTTACCCCCGACGGCTATCCGCGCGTTGGGGCCTGGCTCCTGATGGCGCTGCTGCTGGCGCTGGGAACCTCGCTGGCCTATTGGGCGGGCGGACGTTTGCGGTCCATGCGTTGGGGCTTGCGTTGGGCGTTGTGTGTCCTGCTGGGCGGGTTGCTCGCGTATAACTACCTGGCGCTGGGCCTGCCCGGGAGCAATACCTGGATGCGAGCCAGCGGCCTGTACGGCGTGGTCGGTTTCACGGTTCTTGGGGAAATGCTGGGGTGGGGCGTTGCCTGGCTGTGGTCGCGGAGGGCTAGCGATTCAATGTCGCAATCAGGCTGAGCAGCATCAATCCTGCCGCCAGCCAGGTGAGCACGATCTCGGGGGGCTGCGTCAGGGCATCCGAGATGCGGAAAGGCTGAGGGGGCAGGCTGGCCGGCCTGGGCCGGGTCGGAATATCTTTTTGACCGAACAGGAATTGACGCAAGTCCTCGACCGAATCCGGACGTTCGTCCGGGTGCAGGGCCATGGCCCACAGGATGGCGCGTTCGGTGCGCGCGCCAACCGCCGAGTTGATCTGTCGAGGCGGTCGCAGGCTGTCGGGGTTAAGAAAGCGTTGGCGGGCGTCGGCAGGCGGTTCGTTTGTCAGCAGGTGGTAGAGCGTCGCGCCGAAGGCGTAGATGTCGCTGCGCACGTCGGTATGCCCGCTGTCGCTGCCATATTGTTCCAGCGGCGTGTAGAGGATCGTGCCCTGCCCCTGGATGACGGTGATCGTCATTTCGTCCGGCGCCAGCACTTTTACCAGGCCGAAGTCGACCAGTTTGAGCAGGCCGTTGGGAGTCAGTTTCAGGTTGCTGGGTTTGATGTCGCGGTGAACGATGGGCGGTTCCTGCCGGTGGAGATAGGTCAGCGCGTTGGCAAGTTGGTTGGCCCAGCCGAGCACCACGTCTTCCCGCAGAAAGGTCTTGCGGCGGCGGGCGTCCAGCATCAGGGTGCGCAGGTCCTTGCCGGGGACGTAGTCCATCACCAGGTAGTCGCGCGAGCCTTTCGAGAAAAAGTCCGAGACTTTGGGCAGGTTGGGATGGTCCAGACGCGCCAAGACAGTGGCCTCGCGCAGGAATTGCTCGCGGGCCTCCTTAAGTATCTTGGCAGGTAATGTGCGGTCGTGTTCGACTTCCTTGAGGGCGCAAATACGTCCTTCAAGCCGCAGGTCGTCGGCCAGGTAAATGCTGCCTGTGCCTCCCTGACCGATGCGCTCCTGGATTCTGTAGCGACCGCGCAAGACCTCCCCGTTTTTCAGCGGGAGAGGCATATCTGGCTCCGTTGTGGTCGTGAAGAACTGCTGTGCAGCGAATAAATTTCGGCGTGGGTGCTGCACAGAACCGATCTTTTCTGCTATATTATAAACGGCTTTGTTGAAGTTGCGTAACATTGTGTCAGTACGTTATTTTTTGTTGTTCGAGGCGTTATGGACGTTAATCTTGAAGACTATCCCATTTTGGTCGCGCAGGAAGGCCCGCTGAAGGGCGAGCGTTGGTACCTGGACCACACGCTGGTTTTGGGACGTGATCCGTCCTGCGACATTTCCATCCCCGACCGGCAGATCTCGCGCTACCATGCCCGTCTCACGCCGACACCCGAAGGGGTGATCCTGGAAGACATGGGCAGCAAGAACGGCACACACTGCAACGGGGACAAATTGACCGGCCCGGTAGTGCTGCAAGACGGCGACATGGTGCAGATCGCGCTGGCGCAGCAGTTCATGTTCCTGATCTCGGATGCCACCATGCCCCTGGCCGAGAACGGCGGGCGCACCGGCCGTTTGATGATCGACCTCCGTTCAAGGCGAGTTCTGGTGGCTCAACAGCAGCTTGTCCCGCCGCTCTCGGCGCAGCAGTTTCGTCTGTTGTGGACGTTATATGAGCAGCAGGGGGAAGTAGTGCCCCGCCCGGACTTGATCGTCACGGTCTGGGGCGAGGAGCAGGCCGCGGGCGTCTCAGACCAGGCCCTGGATGCGTTGATCCGCCGTCTGCGCGACCGGCTGGCCGCCTACGACCCGACGCACCAGTACATCGTCACGGTGCGCGGGCACGGGGTCAGGTTGGACAACCCGGCTGAATAGAAATAATAAGACCAGGTTTCGCTAAGAAACCTGGTCTTTGTTTTAAAAATCTTGCAGGGTTTGTCTTATCCCAAATTCTTCTTCATTGAAAACTTGAGCGCCGCCCTGTACACGGCCTGAATGCGTTCGAACATGGCCTGGTCCTTCGGCGAAAGTTCCCCGCTCTGCGCCTCGGATTGGGCCACGATCCCGCTCAGAGTCTGCATGAATTCAGGCGTGATCTCCTGTTCATGCTCCTGGAGCATTTTCTCGACGGCCGCATCATCCGGCGCTTCGAGCAATTGCTCGAGAAAGGCGTATCCGGGCGGCGGGGCGCTGACTTCCTTGAGCACTTCGACAATCTGCTGCAATTTGTTCAGTTGTTCGGTATCCTGCTTGTCCGCGGCCTGACGCAGCATGGAGTTCAGGATCCGAACGGTGTCCTCCGTGAATCCGGGCAGATTCTCGCGGGTTGCTTTTTTGATGTCTTCCTGCGCCAGCAGGGACTCGATGAATCCCTGGGCCTCCTTGAGCCGCGCTTCGATCTGCCGGTCGATCTCGTTGACATAGTCCAGCAGACGCTCGCGCAGCTCTTCGAGTTTTTGCTTCTCGTCGCCCTGGGCCGCGTCGATGCGCTCGGTGAGCGTCTGGAAGAAGACATAGTCCATGCCCTGCCGCGCCATGCTGACCAGCGCCTGCTGCCGCTCTTCGTTGGGGGCTTCGATCACCAGGTCGAGCAACTTCTCGCGGGTCAGACCTTCGCCCAGATCCTGCAAAGACTTGGCAGCCGCTTCCAGCTCCGCGACCGAGGCCTGAAGTTTGCGCCCGAACTCGCTCTCGTCCATCAACTGCTTTTCAAGGGCGGACATTTGCTGGACGACCTGTTCCTGTCCGCTGGCGGCGGCAGCCTGGAGCAGTTGGCCAAACAGGGCGAAGAATTGCTCGTCGAGCAGTTCGGCCTCCTGCTTGATGAGTTCTTTGCGGACGTCCTCGCTGGACGCAGAGACCAGGCGTTCGACCAGCGCGACGCGCTCCTGCTGGGCTTTGATCATCTCCGGCGTAATGCCGTCGGCCCCCAGGATGCGTTCGATCAGACTCTGATAGGTCAGGAAGGTCTGTGGGCTGAACAAGTACGCTTTGCGTTTTTCGGGCGGTAGACGGTTGGTGACCTGGGTGATGAGCGGCCCGACGACTTTCTCCTGCTCGTCGACCGGCAAATGCAGCTCCGGCGGGAAGTAGGTCAGCAGGAGTTCCTTGTCGGCGTCGTGATAGACGATGGGGGTCGCCAGCGCGCCTTCATAACCACAGGCTGGGCAGCGGGCGTAATTGGAGACGCCGCCCAGCAAACGCTGCTTGGCGCCCGGGTCGGCGGAAACGTCGAAGAGTTGCTCGACACGGGCGGCAATCGGCTGACGGCATTGTGGACAATTGATTTGGGTTTGGGGCATTATTCTTTCCAGGGTTGAATTTTGTGAGAGCGTGCATTACGAATTGTGCATTGCGTAATCCGTGATGACGAAAACGAGTTTTATTCTATCATCTATCGACGCGGAAGCGAGAAGCAGATGTGCGCCCCCGAATTGGGCTTGGGGTCGATCCACATGCGCCCGCCGTGGGCCTCGACGATGGCGCGCGCCAGATACAGCCCCAGCCCGGCGCCTTTGGTCTGCTTGACGGCCTGGGCGGCGCGGTAGAAGCGGTCGAAGATATGCGGCATGTCTTTCGGATCAATGCCCGGCCCCTCGTCGCTGACGCAGACGATGACCTGCTCCGGCCGCGCCTGTCCGCGGATGACAATTTCGCCTTCGGGCGCGTATTTGATGGCGTTCGAGACCAAATTGGCAAGCACCTGTTCGATGCGCGTTTCGTCGGCCAGGATAACGGGGAATGATTCGGGGAAGTCAACGACGATGGTGTGTTGCCCGGTTTGGGTCTGGAGGCGTTCCGCCAACCGTTTGACAAGGACGGGCAGCGCGACGTCCGCCAGGTTCAGGCTCAGACCTCCGGCCTGCAGCCGCGAAGCGTCCAGCAGATCGTCAATCATTTTCGAGAGCCGGTCGGCCTCCTCCTCGATGACGGCCAGGCTGTCGTTGATGACGGCCCTGTCCCATTTGGCGTCGTCGCGGCGCAGCGTGCTGGCGTAGCCTTTGATCAGCGCGACCGGCGTGCGCAGTTCGTGGCTGACGATGGAGATGAAGGTGCTTTTGATCTGCTCGGCAGTGCGGAAGTGGGTGATATCGCGCACGGTGACGAAGATGTTGCGCAGCACGCCGTCTGGGGCCAGCAGCGGCGCGTAGGTCACACCGACCGGCAGAGGCGGGGGTTCGGGCCGCTTCAGGTCGCCCTCAACGTAGAGATGCGCGTTGGGGGTCAGCGGCCAGCCCCCGGCTTCGGCATCCTCCAGCGTCAGGCCCTGTGGGTCGTGCACCCAGCGGATGATCTCCTCATGCGGACGTCCCGTGATCTCGTCACGCGGGCGTCCATAGAGTTTTTCGAAGGCGGCGTTGCAGCGTTCGATGGTGTGATCGGCGTGCAGGATCAGGATGCCGTCGGCGGCTGTATCGAGCAGGGCGTCCAGGCGTTGTTTCTCGTAACTGATCTGGCCGTAGAGTTGGGCGTTGTAGACCGCGGTGGCGGCCTGGTCGGCGAAACTGCGCAGCAGGGATTTGTCGTTGGCCGAAAAGAGATCGGGGTAATTGCGGAAGATGAAGATCACGCCGATGACCTGACGGTGCGCCACCAGCGGCAGTCCGACTCCGTTGAGCAGGCCGCGGCTGGCGGTGTAGGCCAGGTCTTTGAGCATGCGGTTGAGTTCGGCGACGTCGAATTCGGAAACGGTCTCTTCGGCCAGCAGAGGTTTGAGATAGTCCAGCAGCGCGGGTGGGATCTTTTGCGCGGCGGCAACGCGCCAGCCCGTGGGTTCTTTCAGGGCGATCAGCCCGGCCTGCCCGGCCAGCATCTCGATGGAGATGCGCAGGATGCGCGTCAAGAGTTTGTCGAGATCAAGTTCCTGCGTAATGGCGCGGGTGATCTCGAGCAAATAGTCACGTTGACGGACGCGGAAATCGGGAAGCATGGGCTTATTTTATCATCCCCCGAATGTTGTTGGGGCGCGGCATGCTGCGCCCCAACAATAAAACGTCATATTTTGCTACGCTCTCTCCGCAGCGTTGATGGCATCTTCGAATATCTTCAGGCCTTCATCCACTTCACTCTTGGAGATGCTCAACGGCGGGGCAACGCGGATGACGCTGTCCCCGCAGCCCAGCAGGAGCAGGCCGCGTTCGAAGGCCAGGTCCACAATGCGATCGCGCAGATCGTGGGCCGGAGCGCGGCTTTCCGCGTCCTCCACGAAGTCCACGCCGATCATCAGGCCGATGCCGCGCACGTCGCCGATGCTGGGATGGCGCGCCATGATCTCCTTGAGCGCATTTTGTGCGTATTCCCCGACCTCGGCCGCGTTCCGCAGGTATTCCTTTTCGATCAAATCGATCGTCGCCAGGGACGCGGCGCAGGCGACCGGGTTGCCGCCATAGGTGTTGCCGTGCGCGCCCTTCGGCCAGGTCATCACCGATTTGCGGGCGATGATCGCGCCCAGCGGCATGCCGGAAGCGATCCCTTTGGCCGCGGCCACGATATCCGGCTCGACGCCGAAATGCTCGATCGCCCACCATTTGCCGGTGCGCCCCATGCCGGACTGCACCTCGTCGGCGATCAGCAGGATGCCGTATTTGTCGCACAGTTCGCGCAGCGCGGGGAAGAATCCCTGCGGCGGGACGATGTATCCGCCCTCGCCCTGGATGGGTTCGATCAGAATGCCGGCCACTTCGTCCGGGGGCATGATATGACCGAAGATTTCCTCTTCGATATATCGCACGACGGTCTCGCCGTAATCTTCACCGGCGCGGCTTGCCAAAACCGGGCGGAACGTGTTGGGGTACGGCGCGTGAATGACGCCGTTCATCAGCGGATAAAACCCCCGATGATAGACGGGCTTGCTGGCCGTGAAGGTCACTGCGCCCATTGTCCGCCCGTGGAAGGCGCCCGTAAAGCCGATGAAGCCGGAGCGTCCGGTGTGGTGACGAGCCAGCTTGATGGCCGCCTCCACCGATTCGGTGCCCGAGTTGGTCATAAAGGAAAGCGCGTCTTCCTCGAAGGGCGCGATCTCGTTCAGCTTTTCGGCCAGCTCGACCCACGTTGAGTGATAGAAATCAGACGAGATGTGGATGAATTTTTCGACCTGATCCTGAATGGCTTTCACGACCTGGGGATGACTGTGTCCGGTCGCGACGACCGCGATGCCGGCCGCGAAATCGAGAAAACGATTGCCGTCCACGTCCCAGACTTCGGTGCCCTTGCCGTGGTCCATGGCGAAGGGATAGCCGCGCGGATAGGATGGCGAGATGACAGACGAGTCGCGCTCGATCAGCGCGCGGGCCTTCGGCCCTGGCAGATTTGACATGTTCCTGGTCTCCTGAGAAAAAAGTTTAAGCTTTCTTGTGTTCCAACTGTACCAGCGCCAGCGCGCCGAGCAAACCGGCATCGTCGCCCAGCGCGGCGGTCGCGATGGTCAGATTTTCCAAATAGGCGGGATTGAAAACACGTTCCCGCAAACTGGCCTTGAAGGGTGTGAAAAGCAGATCGCCGCTTTGCGAAACCCCGCCGCCAAAGATCACGATCGAAGGATCGAAAATGTGCAGGAAACTGGCGACCGCTATGCCCAGATAGGTCCCCGCGCGCGCGTAAGCGGACTGCGCCAATACGTCGCCGCCGCGAGCGGCCTCGGCAATCACCTCCGCGCTCAGGGCCGCGCCAGGCTTCAGGCTGGATTCCGTTCCGGCAGCCAATTCCTCGTCGACGTAGCGCGCGATCGCCGTCCCGGAAGCGAGCGCTTCCAGGTGTCCGCGCTTTCCGCACGAGCAGAGCGGCCCGTCCGGCAGCACCGTCACGTGGCCGAGTTCGCCTGCCAGTCCATGAAAGCCTTGGAGCAGTTGGTTGTGGCTGATCACGCCGCCGCCGATGCCGGTGCTGATGGTCAGGTAGAGCACATGATGGTGTCCCTGTCCGGCGCCGTAGCGCCACTCGCCTAACGCGGCCAGGGTGGCATCGTTCTCCACGTAAACCGGCGCGCCAAAATACTCGGTCAGCTTTGGCCCCAACGGAAAATTTTCCCATTCGGGGATATTGGGCGTCGCCAGGATGACCCCTGATTGTGGGTTAAGTGGGCCGGGCGATGCCACGCCAATCGCGGCGATCGTCTCATCCTCAGGCCAGATACTTTCGATCAGGGCGAGGATGCGCTCGAAGACCGTACTTTTGGGGGCACGGGTGTGTATTTTTTTATGTTTGATTGGGCGGGTGTTACCAGGGTGGTAGACCGCGGCGCGGATATGGGTCCCGCCGAGGTCTACAGTGATGTAAGCGCTCATAGGGGCTATTATACTGCCTGTTGTCCCGGCATGGCGCCGGTATTTTGGCGGAGCAGGAAGGTGATGATTATCACCTGCAAATCCGCCACGTTGACTATTCGTCTAATCACTGCTATCATGCCCATGTGAACGCTAGTCGACAGGCTTGGTATGTGCGGCTCTGGGAGAGCATGCGTCAAAACTTGCGTTGGCTGGCCCCCGGGTTGGGAGTCAAACGCTGGCTGGGTTTGGTTTTGGTAGGGATCACGCTGCTGGGCGTCGGCCTGGGCATCTTCCTGCTGGACATCTATCGCACCGCGCCGGATACCTGGTGGCTGCCGCTGATCTCGTTTGCCTCGCTGCGTTTCCTGCCTCGTCTGTTGCGTGTGGTGATCTTCGGCGGCATTGGCATAGGCATCGTGGCGCTTGGTATTTGGGGGTTGAATCGCGCTTTGCTTCAGCCGTTCATGCGTCCGGGCCGTCATGTGGTAGACCAGATCGCCCAATATCGCCGCCGCGAGCGCGGGCCGCGTGTGGTGGTGATCGGCGGCGGGCACGGACTTGCGACCCTGTTACGCGGGCTGAAGGCGTACACGCACAACCTGACCGCGGTCGTCACCGTCGCGGATGACGGCGGCTCGTCGGGCGAATTGCGCCGCACGATGGGCATCCTGCCGCCCGGCGACATTCGCAATTGTCTGGCTGCGCTCTCGAACGACGAGGCGCTGCTGACGCAATTGTTCCAGTACCGTTTCAGCGGCGCGCCGGGGTTGGACGGTCACTCTTTTGGCAATCTCTTCATCAGCGCCCTGAGCGACATTACGGGCAGTTTCGAAGAGGCCGTCGCCGAATCGGGCCGCGTCCTCTCGGTGCACGGACGAGTGCTGCCGTCCACGCTGCACAATGTCCGGCTGGTGGCGGACATGCAGCTGCCGCACATGCTCAACGAAGTGCGCGTCAAGGGAGAGAGCCGCATCCCGAAATATGCCGGACGCGTCCGGAGGGTCTGGCTGGAACCGAACAACGCGCCCGCTTTTCCGCCTGTCATTCAGGCCATCCTGGCCGCAGACCTGATCGTCATCGGGCCGGGCAGCCTGTACACCAGTATCCTGCCCAATTTGTTGGTGCCAGACCTGTTGTCTGCGGCGCGCGCCAGCCGGGCGGTGAAATTGTACGTTTGCAATATTGCCACGCAGCCCGGCGAGACCGAAACCTATACTTGCAGCGACCATGTGGCAGCGTTGGAAGCGCATATCGGCGAAGGGCTGGTTGAACTGATCGTGGTCAACGATTGTCACGAGGCGGTTCTCCCGAACGAGTCGCACTGGGTAGAGATCGGCGATGACATGCTCAATGATCCCAGGCTGTATACGGCCGACTTGCTGGATCGCGAGCATCCCTGGCGGCACGACGCCGAGAAGCTGGTCCAGACCTTAATGAATCTGTTCTATGAGCGCACTGGTCCGCTGGGTGCGTAAAAGCGTAACCGAACGAAAGACACAACAAACTGTATTCCCTTTTCAAGGAGGTTTTTCATGACTGTGAAAGTTGGTATCAATGGTTTTGGCCGCATTGGCCGTCAGGTGTTGAAGGCGATCAAGGAGCGCTCTGCAGAGAGCCTCGAGGTGGTCGCCATCAACGACCTTTTCGACGCCAAGACCAACGCGCAACTCTTCAAATATGACTCGAACTACGGCCGTTATCCCGGCACAGTGGAAGTGAGCGGCAGCGATCTGGTCATTGACGGTCAGACGATCAAGGTCTTTGCCGAAAGAAACCCCGGCAACCTGCCCTGGGCCGATCTGGGCGTGGACATTGTCATCGAGGCGACGGGCGTCTTCCGTGATGCCAGCAAAGACCCCGGCCCGCAGTCACATATTGAACGCGGCGGCGCGAAGAAGGTTGTCATTTCGGCGCCGGCCAAGAACGAGGATCTCACGCTGGTGCTGGGTGTGAACGACGGCGACTACGACCCGCTCAAGCATCACGTTGTCTCGAATGCATCCTGCACGACGAACTGCCTGGCTCCGGCTGCGAAGGTCGTTTTCGACCATTTCGGCATCGTCAGGGGGCTGATGACGACCGTCCACTCCTATACCAACGACCAGCGGATTCTGGATTTGGCGCACCCCAAAGACCCGCGCCGCGCCCGCGCCGCCGCGTTGAACATCATCCCGACCACAACCGGCGCAGCCAAGGCGGTGGCTCTGGTCATCCCCGAACTGAAGGGCAAATTCGACGGCTACGCCCTGCGCGTGCCCACGCCGACCGTCTCCATCGTGGACTTCGTGGCCGAGACGGAGAAACCGGTCACGCTGGAGGCGCTCAAGGCCGCCTTCAAAGCCGCCGCCGAAGGCCCGATGAAAGGCATTTTGGGTTACAGCGAAGAGCCGCTGGTTTCGATGGATTTCAAAGGCGACCCACGTTCATCCATCATAGATGCTGACACCCTGATGGTGATGGGCGAGAACATGGTCAAGGTCGTCACCTGGTACGACAATGAATGGGGCTACTCTTGCCGCACGGCAGATTTGGCTGTGTTGATGGCGAAGAGCCTTTAAAAGCTGAGTTGCGGACAAGACACTTTTCTCGATGCCTGCCTTTTTTGGCCGCTGAGTACACGGATGAACACGGATTTTTGAAGCTTCTTCCGTGAAAATCCGTGAAACCGGCGGCAAAAAGCATGTTGAATACCTTATTCGCAACTGGAGTTTTAAAGCAAAACAAAAAGGGAAAAGACAAAAAAACGAAATTGAGACCAGAATTTTGCTTTTTGTTATTTACTTTGGAGTAATCCATGTTCAACAAAAAGACGGTTCGCGATATTGACGTACGCGGCAAACGCGTGCTGGTACGTGTAGATTTCAATGTCCCGCTCAAGGACGGCGCGGTGATGGACGATACCCGCATCCGTGCTGCGCTGCCCACGCTGGAATACCTTCTCGAGCAGGGCGCGGCGCTGATCCTGTGTTCGCATCTCGGTCGCCCGAAGGGGAAAGTCGTCCCGGAGTTGTCGCTGCGACCGGTGGCGGCGTACCTGGGCCAAGTGATGGGGAAGCCGGTCGCCTTTGCGGACGATTGCATCGGCCCGGCGGCTGAATCGGCGGCGCGGGCGCTCAAGCCCGGCGAGGTGCTTTTGCTGGAGAACACGCGCTTCCATGCCGGCGAAAAGAAGAATGATCCCGCCATGGCGAAGCAGCTGGCCGCGCTGGCGGATCTTTACGTGGACGACGCCTTTGGCTCCGCTCATCGGGCGCATGCCTCGACCGAAGGGGTGACCAAGTTCCTGCCTGCGGTGGCCGGTTTCCTGATGGAAAAAGAACTCCGCTACCTCGGCGGGATGATCGCCGACCCCATGCAGCCTTTTGTGGCGATCTTGGGCGGAGCCAAGATCAGCGACAAGATAGGCGTCATCACCAACCTGCTGACCAAGTCCGATGCGATCCTGATCGGCGGCGGCATGGCGAACACATTTTTCAAGGCACAGGGCTATCCGGTCGGCGACTCGCTGGTCGAGGACGAAGTGCTGGACGTGGCGCGTCAACTCATCCAGGAGGCCGGGTCCCGTTTGCGCCTGCCGTTTGACGTGGTCATTGCCGACCGCTTCGACGCGGATGCTGACCACAAGGTCATGCCGATGGGGCCGATCCCGGACGGCTGGCGTATCCTCGATATCGGGCCGGAGACCGTCAGGGCCTACAGCAAGGTCATCCAGGGGGCCAAGACGGTCGTCTGGAACGGGCCGATGGGCGTGTTCGAATTTCCGGCTTTCGCCAAAGGCACATTTGGGCTTGCCCAGGCCGTGGCGGAGTCTGACGCGGTCAGCATTGTCGGAGGGGGGGAGTCGGTCGCCGCGGTCAAGCAATCCGGTTTGGCGGAGAGCATTACCCACATCTCCACCGGCGGCGGGGCTTCGCTCGAAATGCTGGAAGGCAAAACGCTGCCGGGCGTGGCCGCGTTGCAGGATAAATAGCAGCAAGTAGGGCAGGATTCTGGCAGAATAGATACGGAATCCTGCCCTATGTTTATGTTTTGGTATCATTTCAATTTACATACAGTTTACGTCGCGGGAACACCAAGTTTATCGAAGTGCACTATAATTCAGGAAACTTCGGCGAAAGGAAGGCAAGGTTATGCCCTTTAGTGTTGGAGCAAATGTCGGTCCCTACCGAATCATAGAGAAACTGGGGCAGGGCGGCATGGCGACGGTCTACAAGGCCTATCATGCGGCGCTGGATCGATACGTGGCGCTCAAGGTGCTGCACCCTGCCTTTCTGGAAGACCCCAACTTCCAGGCGCGTTTCCAGCGCGAAGCGCGGTTGGTTGCCAAGCTCGATCATCCGAATATCGTTCCGATTTACGATTTCGCGGCACATGACAATCAACCTTATCTGGTCATGAAATACATCGAGGGGGAGACGCTCAAGGCGCGGCTGGGACGCGGCCGGCTCAGCGCAGAAGAAATCTGGGATGTGGTCAATTCGGTCGGCGCGGGGTTGGCGTACGCGCACAAACAAGGCATTCTGCACCGTGACGTAAAACCCTCCAATGTCATCCTCTCGCAGCAGGATGGGCAGGTCTATCTGGCCGACTTTGGGTTGGCGCGCATCGCCCAGTCGGGCGAATCGACGCTTTCGTCCGACATGATCATGGGCACGCCGCAATACATTTCGCCCGAACAGGCGATGGGGGTCAAAGACCTGGACGAAGGCACCGACATCTATTCGTTTGCCGTGATGCTCTACGAAATGGTGGTTGGCCAGGTTCCATTCAGTTCCGATACGCCATTTTCCATCATTCACGATCACATCTATTCCCCCCTGCCGCTGCCGCATCTGACCAATCCGAATGTTCCGGACGAGGTCGAGCGGGTACTGCTCAAGGCCCTGGCCAAGGAGCGGACGGCCCGTTACGAGGATGTTTCTTCCCTGGTGGCTTCTTTCAAGCAGGCCTGGGAGACCTCGGGGGCGGACATGGACGACGTGACCATGACCGCGCCCCTGCGCACAGCAGAGCGAACCGACAAACACGAGGTTTCAGCCGAGGCGCTGACAGTGCCTCCGGTCTCTGCACAGGCGCCGACAGTCATCCAGCAAGAACCAGCCGCATCCACAGCGCCAGTCGAAACGCAATCCGGCAAAAAGAAGCGTTCTCCCTGGCCGTTCATTGCCGGCGGAGTATTGCTGCTCTTGTGCTGCATGTTTGCGTTCGCAGCACTGCGTCGCGGCGGGCTTGAGCCCGCGCCGGAGGAATTTTCCACGCCGACAGCATTTGTCAGCCGCGGGACGCCGGGCCCGGAGAACAGGCCCCCGAACCGCCCCACGGATTTTCCTGTACCGCCGGAAGTGGAAGCGGCCCGGAAGCTCGTCAATGAGAATCCGAACGACCCCTACGCCCATCTGGAGCTGGCCCTGGCCCTGCTGGATGCAGGTCAACCCAACTTTGCTTACGAGCAGTTGAACATCGCTGCCGAGTTGGCCGGAGACGATATGGACTTCTTCATCGAGGCGGGCAACCAATTTTCCGACCGGGAAGTCTGGGTCGGAGCCTCCGCAATGTATCTGCGGGCGATACGATTCGTTCCGCCCACGGAAGAAGCGCCCGACGAATTGCGTGACGCCTTCCACGAGGCGACTTATAAAGCCTCCAGCCAGCCAGATATGCCGGAGTACATTCCCTTTGAGGCCATTGGCCGTATCGACGAACCGATCATGCTGATCGCAGAAGCACGGCACACCTTTTACAACGGCAATCCGGATGATGCACATGCGACCCTGAATGATCTCAAGCGCATGAAACCGGGCTTCCCCGAGGCGCGCTTGCTGGAAGCCGAATTGGCGGCCAGAGAAGGAAATTTCGACGACGCCCGCGCGCTGCTCGAAGTGCTGCTGGCCGATCTCAACACGCCTGACTGGATCCGCGTCGAATCTGAAGACGCTCTGCGTCAGCTGCCCTAGGAGTTTTTATGCGCGTTCCCATCGTTGCCGGAAACTGGAAAATGAACAAGACCGTCGCGGAAGCCCGCGACCTGGTCGCGGAGATGATCCCCTTTTTGCGGGACGTGCAAGGCGTCAAGACCGTGTTCTGCCCGCCTTCCCCGGCGCTGCTGCCCGTCTCGGCCATGCTTCAGGGGACGGATATTGGTCTGGGCGCGCAGAACATGCATTGGGAGGAGAAGGGCGCCTTCACCGGCGAACTTGCCCCGGCGATGGTGGCCGAATTCTGTCAGTACGTCATCCTGGGGCACTCCGAGCGACGCATGTATTTTGGCGAAACGGATGAGACGGTGAATCGGAAGGTCCGCGCCGCCCAGGCGCACGATCTGATCCCGATCGTGTGCGTCGGTGAGACGCTCGACGAGAACGAATCAGGCCGGACGTCGGAGGTGGTTTCCCGTCAACTCAGCGCCGGCCTGCAGGACGTGGACCCCGCCTCCGCCTCCCGCATCGTGATCGCCTACGAGCCGATCTGGGCCATCGGGACGGGGCGCGCTGCCACCGGGCCGGACGCGAATCGCGTCGTCGCGGACGTCATCCGCCCGGCGCTGGAAAAATTGTTCGGCGCGCAGACGGCGCAGGCCATCCGTGTTTTGTATGGCGGCTCGGTCAAGGCTGGCAACGCGGCGGAATTCTTTGCCCAGCCCGACATCGACGGCGCGCTGGTCGGCGGGGCCAGCCTGAAAGCCGACGAATTCGTCAAGATCGTCTATGTTGCCCGCGCCGAGGTGTTGAAGGGCGGCGCATAGAGGGGGGCGCTGATTGAGGCCTGACCTGGTTTGACCCATCTGACCGGACTCGTCTGGCTCCTGCTGATGCTGGTGCCGCTTTTGTTCTTGCAGCGCGCCTTGCATCGCGAGATCCAGGCCGTTTTTTTGATCCTGACGCGCCATCCCGGTGTGACGATGGCGCTTTTTTCATTGCTCTTTTTCCCCGGCGTGTTTTTGCATGAATTCAGCCATTTCCTGATGGCGCGCCTGCTCGGCGTGCGGACGGGACGTTTCTCGCTCCTGCCGCGTTCCATGCCGGACGGACGCCTGCAGCTCGGCTATGTCGAGACCGCGCAGACCGATATCATCCGCGATTCGCTGATCGGCGCCGCGCCGCTGATTGCAGGCGGGTTATTCGTGGCCTATGCGGCCATTCATCAACTGAACCTGCTGCCCTTGTGGGGATTCGTGCGCCTGCGCCAGTTCGATCTCTTCTGGGCCGGATTCCTTGCCCTGCCTGCGATCCCTGATTTCCCGCTCTGGTTCTACATGACCTTCGCCGTCAGCAGCACCATGCTGCCCTCAGCCTCCGACCGGCACGCCTGGCTGCCGCTGGGGGGCGTTGTGACGTTCCTGGTTGGGCTGGGATTGCTGACCGGCGCAGGTCCCTGGATGCTGGAGAATCTGGCTCCGCCCTTCAATACCTTCCTGCGTTCGGTGGCAACGCTGTTCGGCTTGAGCGCGATAGTCCATCTGGTGCTGGTTTTGCCGCTGATGCTGATCCACAGGCTGCTGACGCGCGTCACAGGCGTGGATATAGCGGCGTAACCAAAAAACAACAAGCTGCACGATCTTGTGTCTACGACGCCTCCCAAAATCCGTTCACCCCGTGCCAAATTGGCGGTCGCCGGCGTCGCCCAGGCCGGGCAGGATGTAGCCGATCTCGTTCAGCCGTTCGTCGATCGCGGCCAGGTGGATGGGCACGTCCGGGTGCGCCTTCTGCATGGCGGCAATGCCCTCCGGCGCGGCGATCACCGCCACGAATTTGATGCGCGTCACGCCCCAGCGTTTCATGACGTTTACGGTGGCGACGGCTGAACCGCCGGTAGCCAGCATCGGGTCCAGGATGAGGCATACGGAGACGGTCGGCTCGATGGGCAGTTTGTTGTAATACTCGACCGGTTTGAGCGTCTGCTCGTCGCGGTACAGGCCGATATGCCAGACTTCCGCCGAGGGCATCAATTCCCAAATACCTTCGACCATGCCCAGTCCGGCGCGCAGGATTGGGACCAGCCCGATCTTCTCTTTCAGCTCAGCACCCCGGGTCACAGCCAGCGGCGTTTCGACCTGGCGCGGCACGGTCTTTAAATCGGCGGTGGCTTCGTAAGCCAACAGGGCGGCGATCTCACGCACCAATTCGCGGAATTTCTTGGGCTGGGTGTTCTTGTCGCGCAGGCGGGTCAGTTTGTGGGCAACCAGAGGGTGAGGAGATGGGTATACATTTGACATGTTTTTGCTCCTGGTGTGAAGTATCTTAATTATAGCGGAACTTATCTTGCTGTATAATTCACCCTATGACCGAAACCGACAACCGTCCGCTCGACCCCGAAGCCAAACCTGATGACCGCGTCGACAACACGCTGCGTCCCCAGCATCTGACCGACCTGATCGGCCAGCAGCAGGTCAAGGAGAATCTCTCCATTTTGATCGAGGCAGCCCGGCAGCGCGGCGAGGCGTTGGATCACGTGCTCTTCTACGGCCCGCCCGGCCTGGGCAAGACCACGCTGGCGCATATTCTGGCCAACGAAATGAACGTTAACATCAAGGTCACCTCCGGCCCGGCGATCGAGCGCGCCGGCGACTTGGCCGCCATCCTGACCAACCTGCGGGCGGGCGATATTTTGTTCATCGACGAGATCCATCGGCTCGGTCGCGCGGTCGAAGAAGTGCTTTACCCGGCCATGGAGGATTTCGCCCTCGACATCGTCATCGGCAAGGGCCCCTCGGCGCGTTCCATCCGTCTGAAATTGCCGCACTTTACCGTCGTCGGCGCGACGACGCGCCTCGCCCTGGTCACCGCGCCGCTGCGGGCGCGCTTCGGAGCCGTCTATCGGCTGGATTACTACGATCAGGATGCGATGCAGTCCATCGTCTCCCGCGCAGTCGGGATGCTGGACGTCTCCGCTGACGAAGAGGGCATCGTCGGGATCGCCCACCGGGCGCGCGGCACGCCGCGCGTGGCCCTGCGTCTGCTGCGCCGGGTGCGGGACTACGCCCAGGTCCGCGCGGACGGGGTCATCACCCGCTCGGTCGCGGACGAGGCCCTCGACCTGCTCGCAGTCGATCCGCTCGGCCTGGACGACGTCGACCGGCGCGTGCTGCGGACCATCATCGAAAAGTACAACGGCGGCCCGGTCGGGCTGAACACCATCGGCGCCTCGATCGGCGAAGAACCCGACACCATCATGGACGTGGTCGAGCCGTACCTGCTGCAGCTCGGCTTCCTCGACCGCACCCCGCAGGGACGGGTGGCGACCAGATCCGCTTATGAGCACCTGGATTTGCCCTATGACGAAAAAGACCAGCCGAGGTTGTTGTAACGTCATCGCGAGTCCCGGAGGGGCGCGGTAATCTTCGTGTAAACCAAAGATTGCTTCGCCGCCGCTGCGCGGCTTCTCGCAATGACATCAAGGGTATTGTTCATGGAGAATATTGGCCGCTTCTTGATGGTTGGCGGAATTGTCCTTTTCCTGCTTGGCGGTGCGGTGTTCCTGGCTGCCAAGTTTGGCCTGCCGCTTGGCCGCCTGCCGGGGGACATCCGCATCGAACGCGAGGGGTTTTCGTTTTACTTTCCACTGACGAGTTCGATCTTGGTTTCTGTCGTGTTGACGATTGTGCTGAATCTGGTTGCAAGAATATTAAAGAAATGACGCAGTAGCGACT
>JAADGN010000048.1 GCA_013152325.1 Chloroflexota bacterium | reverse complement strand
AGGATTACGCCGCGACCTATGCCCACCGCCGCGCCACCCGCGCGGATTTCTTCGCCACACTGGACGAGCATACGGACGCGGACTACTCGGATATTGTGGGGGCGTATTTTCGGAATCAACCCTGAGCAAGGTGACGTCGTTCCTACCAGACCTCCGAGTTTTCCCAAAACTCGGAGGTCTGGCTCGACATTTTTCTACCAGCGGGCGTGGTGTTCCTCTGCAAAGCCAATCAGGTCATGGATTTCCAACCGCTCTCCGTTGTCCAGGATGACGTGACCATTGTATCGACCGAAGAGCTGGTGCACTTCGCTGAAGATGATCCCCAGGTTGGTACGCGCGGTGCGATCCTTGAAGGGAGTGAATGTCAGATCAAGGCGATTCTGATTGTCGCGGAAGGTCCACGGTTGCATATAATCGTTCGAGTCATAAAGAAAGGGAACTTGCTCCAGCTTGTGGATTTTTCCATCCACGATGACCGCATTTTCAGTCGCCGCGCTGATGTCGCCGAATCCGCATCCCAGGTTGAGACCGATACTACGTCCATCTGGCAGGAAGCCGGATGCGCTGGCCCAATTCCAGAAGCTGCTGTATTCCCAGACGCCGCGACCCCAGTCAAGTGAGCCAAGCGCTTCGTCGGGGCGTAGCTCCTCGCGCAAGTCGCCATATTGGACATAGCCCGATGCCGGGAGGCAGTTGATCTTACGATTGAAATAGAAACGTTTGGGTGGGATGGGGATGACCAAATTCATCGACTCATGTCCCTCTGGTTGAACAAGGTCGATCTTGGCTTTGACGCCGCGTCCATCATGGAACCCTGGCCAATCGACGAACAGGTTTCGCTTTCCATCCTTGACAGTGAAGGTCAAAGCCGCTCCCTGCCCGGAAAAGGATGTTATCCCTTCGGTACTATTGCGCGGCAGTTCGATCCCTTTGCCCAGTGGAATGATAAGCCCTTCCTCGTGCAGCTCGCCAGTGGCAAAATCCATCGTGTACACAAAGACATTGCCCGCATAGCCGAGATCGGCGATAGTGGCTGAAAAGAAACGTCGCGGGGTGAAGACGGCGTAGTAGTCCCAGCGTTTGACGCGCAGAAATTGCAACGGTCGCAGCGCGTAAAAACGGGCATCTTCCAAATTGCAATCCAATACTGGATGCGGCGACCACCCGACTTCAGCTAATTTCCCGTCGGGTGTGAGTAACGGCCCTCTTTGCGTGATCTCTTTTTGCATGGCATGCTCCTTATTCTAAAACCCAGCCCTAATCCCCCTCGACAAACTCCCGCGCGCGCTCCACATAAGCCAGGCTCTGATGCCTGAAATAGGTATTGTACAGCTCGGCGTAATGCCCGCCTTGCGCCAGCAGGCCGTCGTGGCTGCCTTCCTCGATGATCTGGCCGTGATCCATGACGATGATGCGGTCGGCGGATTTGACCGTCGAAAGGCGGTGGGCGATCAGGATGCTGGTCGTGTTGGCCAGGATCAGGTTCAGGGCCTGCTGGATCTGCCACTCGGTGAAGGGGTCGATGCTGGCGGTGGCCTCGTCCAGGATGAAGATGGCCGGGTTTTGGATCAGGACGCGCATCAGCGCGACCAGTTGGCGCTGTCCCATCGAGAGACGTCCGCCGCGCTCGCCGACTTCGCTCTCCAACCCGTCGGGCAGGGTCTCCAGCCATTCGCCGTCGCCGATGCGCCGCGCCATCCTCAGCATCTCGGCGTCGCTCGCTTCGGGGCAGGCGTAACGGATATTCTCGGCCACTGTCCCCGAAAACAGGAACGGCACCTGCGAGATGATCCCCAACTGGCGTCGGTAGTCGGTCAGGTTAAATGTGCGGATGTCCAGCCCGTCGAGCAGCAGTTTCCCGGATTGGAATTCATAGAAGCGCGCGATCAATTTCGCGATCGACGACTTGCCCGCGCCAGTGTGCCCCACAAGGGCCAGATTCTCTCCGGGTTGGATGACCAGGTTGAAGTCGGTCAGGATCGGTTCGGATTCGGTATAACGAAAGGACAAATTCTCGAAACGGATTTCGCCTTTGAGCCGCGGCACCTCCCGTTCATCCACCTGGATGACGTTTGGATCGGCGTCGATCAGGGCGAAGACACGCTCCGCTGCCGACAGCCCCTGCTGGATCTGCGCCCAAAAGGCGGAGAGATTCATGATCGGGAAGAGGAAGCGGTCGAGGCTCAGGATGAACAGATACCAGGCCCCGGCGGATACCGCACCCTGCGCCGCGCTCCAGCCGCCGACGTAGACCATGATGGCCGTGCCAATGCCGCCCAGCGCGTTAAGGGTGGGGAAGACCAGCGAGAGCACGAAGCCGCGCCGCACGTTGACGCGGTAGGACTGCTGGTTGGCCGCATCGAAGGTTTGGAAGATGCTGTTTTCTTGCCGGAAATTCTTGGCGACGGCGATGCCGCTGATCGTCTCCTTGATGGTCGCGTTGACCTCGGCCATGGCGCGCATCCCGGTGCGCGTGACGCGGCGCGCCAATTTCCGGAAGCCGGATGTGACCAGAAAGATGACCGGCAGGTAGGCGAAGACGACCAGCGTCAGCCGCCACTCGGTGTGGAAGAGTACGACGGCCAGCAGCGCGGCCTGGATCATCTGCGCGCTGACGTCGGTGACGATGGTGACCAGTTGCCCGAAATCCTTGGTGTCGGAGGTGATGCGCGAGACGATGCGCCCGGAGGAGAATTGGTCGTAGAATGAGAGATCGTGGGCCGCGGCGGCGCTGAAGGCGCTGGTGCGCAAGCTGAGCACCATGTCGCCGATGGCGCGCGCGGTCAGCGCGCGGCGCGCCCAGTTCAGCCCCCAGTTGGCGAGGCCGATGATGAAGACGGCCAACCCGATCAGCAAAATGGACGACGTGCGCGGGTCGTCTTTCAGCACGTCCAGGCTTTTGCTGACCACGATTGGCAGCGAAGCGCTGATCAGCGCGGCGATGGTCACCAGCACGGAGATGGCGATCATGCGTCCGCGTTGGGGACTGAGGTAGTCCATGATGCGCCTGATCAGTTGGCGGTCAGTGTATTGGCGGTCGTATTTTTCGGCGTTTAATCCGGCGAAGAAGCCCATAGGTTTGGTTGGTTAGTTGAGGTAGTCTGATTCGAGAGTGGTGAGTAGTGAGTAGTGAGTGGTGGGTGGTGTGCCGGGTGCGGTTTGGCAAGACGTGGTAGCGACTTTGGTCGCTTTTGCTCATTTGGAAAGGACCGCAGTCCTTGCTGCGTTATCGATCCATTCTCTGCTCTCGGCTCCCTACTCTGAAAAGATGCGGCGGTATGCCTCGGAGGTTCGCAGCAGATCATCGTGTGTGCCCAGCGCGGCGATACGTCCCTTGCGCAGGACGATGATCAGATCAGCCCAGCGGATTTGGGAGAGGCGGTGCGTGATCAGGAAGGTCGTGCGTCCCCGCGCCGCGGCCGCGATGGCGCGCTGGATCTTGTCCTCGGTGGCGCTGTCGATGGCGCTGGTCGAATCGTCCAGGACGAGGATGCGCGGCCTGGTCAGGAAGGCGCGCGCCAATGCCAGCCGCTGGCGCTGCCCGCCGGAGAGTGTCACGCCGCGTTCGCCGAGGACGGTCTCGTAGCCCTTCTCGAAGCTGAGGATGAATTCGTGCGCCTGCGCGGCGATGGCCGCAGCGACGACCTCCTCGCGGGTGGCGTCCGGTTTGCCGAAGGCGATATTCTCGGCAATCGTGCTGGAGAAGAGGAAGATGTCCTGCTCGATGATGGAGATCTGGCGGCGCAGCGCGGCCAGGTTCCAGTCGCGGACGTTTACGCCGTCCACGTAAACCTGACCGGCGGTCACATCGTAAGTGCGGTTGATCAGTTTGACGAGCGAGGTCTTGCCTGCGCCGGTCTGCCCGACGATGGCGACTGTCTGGCCGGGTTTGACGGAGAAGGTGATCTCCTCCAGCACGGGGGCGGCCCCGTCGTAGGCGAAGGCCACCTGACGGAATTCGATTTCGCCGCGTATCTCTGCCTCGTGGCCGGCCGCGTTTTGGTCGAGGGTCGTCTCGCGGTTGATCAGGTCAAGGATGCGGCGCGCGCTGGACATTCCCAGCGAGACCTGCGTGTAAGCGAAAGTCGAAGCAAAGGTCGGGAATTGGAGCATCATCAGCAGCCCGAAGTAGGCCACCACGTCCCCGACGATGATTTCTCCCTGGCGGAGCAGGAACAGCGCGTGCAGCAGCCCGCCGGCCAGCGCCATGCCGAGCAGCAGCATGGGCAGGAAGCGCGCTTCCAGATCGCCCTGCCGGACGAAAGCGTCGCGCACGCGGCGGGCGTGCAGGTCGAAGCGCCCGACCTCGGCGGCTTCCTGTGCGGCGCCCTTGACCGTCTCCACCCCGTCGAGGGCCTCGGCCAGGCGGGTGTTCATCTGTCCGAAGGAACTGCGCACTTCATCGGTGACCGGCGACAGGCTGTGCAAATATTCCCACAGCGCCAGGAAGTAAGCTACTGCATAAACGACTGGCGTGAGCAGCAGCGCGGGGTGGTAGCGCGGCGCGAAGATAATGGGCATGACCAGGAACATCAACGAGCCGACGACCAGGTTGACGCCCGGGCTGAACATGAAATTGACCTCGCGCACGTCGTTTGTCGCGCGCGCCATCGTATCGCCGACCGGCTGGAGGTTGTGGAAGGTCATGCTCTTGCCGAGCAGCGAGACGTACAGTTCGTCGCGGATGCTGCGTTCCACGCGCTGGGCGATCATCTCCGCGCCGAAGTTGCGTCCCAGTTGCAGCACGCCGCGCACGATCTGCGAACTGCCGATCAACAGCGCCAGCGGGAGCAGCTGCCCCACGAGCGGCGGGGTCGCGTTGATGGCGTCGAAGGCGCGTCCCACCAGCACCGGCACGAGGGCGGCCAGGCCGGCGTTGCCCGTCGCGCCGATCAGGATGATGATTATCAGCCACCAGTGTCGGGTGGTATGTGACCATATCCAGCGGGCCGGGCTGCTGCGGTCAGAATCGTA
>JAADGN010000051.1 GCA_013152325.1 Chloroflexota bacterium | reverse complement strand
GTGGTCGCGACACAGGGCAAAGGACAAGCAATCTCCAGCACTGTCACGGAGATTGCTTTTATGTCGCGCGGCCGCCTCGTGTGGCGGGGTTCGCAAAGACAGCTTATCGGCTTTGTTCCCGGCCGCGCTCGATCTTCTTTCGCAAATGCTCCGGCCATTGTGAAATATCTTCCGACGGATAAATCTCCAGTTCGGGCCCGTTTTGCGTCAGCAGCTCCGCCGTGGACACCTTGAGAATGCTGCGCGCCGCGGCCAGTCCGGTGGCGGTCGCCCCTGCCACGCCGTGGCTGAGCGTGCTGGCCCCGCACATATACAGCCCGTCGAATTCGGTCTGGATCGGGAAGGCCCCCGGGCCGACCTGGCGGCGGTTTTTCTCGATGCCGTACAAGCTGCCGCGCGTGGCGTTGATGTAGTGCTCGTTGGTCAGCGGCGTGCCCAAACTCCAGAAGACGACGTGCTTGCTGATGCCGGGGACGCGCTTCTCCAGCGCTTTGAACATGCGCCACGAAAGGTCTTCTTTCAACGCTTCATAGTCGGCGGGACGTCCGCCGGGACGTGAGCGGGCCCACTTCTCGAAAGCCTCGTAGCCCACGAAGGTGAAGGCTTCGCAGGTGTGGTGTCCGCTGCCCGCGCCCGTGGCGTGCATTTTGGACGGGTCTTTCAGCGTGGTGACGGTCAGGAACATCATCGGCGGCATGTCCGCCTTCAGGGCGTGGTCGGTCCGGCCCAGGCGGTATAGTTCGTCCACGTCCTCGTGGTCGTAGAGCCAGAAGTTGCCGGAATCCAGCCCGGCGGCGCGCAGGTCCATGTCCACCGCGAAGAACAGGCTCAGGGCCGAGACCGAATACTTGACGCGGTCCAGTTTGTTTCCCAGGCGTTTGCCCAGGTGTTCGCGCCCGATCATTTTCCCGAACGTCACTTCCGGGTCCGCATTGCTGATGACGTATTTCGAGCGGACGATTGTCCCGCCGGACAGGCGCACGCCGATCACCTTCTTGCCCTCCAGCAGAATCTGCTCGACGGCTGTTTCGAGGCGGATCTCGCCTCCGGCCTGCTTCAACGCCCGCACAAAGGCGCGCGGGATGGCGAACGCGCCGCCCAGCGGATAGTAGCCGCCGTTGAAATAATGGTGGAGAATGGCTGCCTGGACGAAAGCTGAGACCTGCGAGGGCGGCATCCCGTGGTCGCCGGACTGCCCGGCCAGGACGCCCCTCAGCAGCGGATCGGAGACGTAGTGTTCGATCAAATCTTGTCCGGAGCGGGTCGCCCAGCGCAGCATGGACCCCGCGCCGCTCGCGGCCTGCAGCACGCCGCCCGGTCCCTTGGCCCGCCCCAGGCTGCTGAGGCCCTCCACCATGTTGTCGACGGCGTTCAGATAGCCGTCAATGCCTGCGGCCTCGTGCGGGAAGCGCGCTTTCAGGCGGGCGGCCAGGTTTTCTTTGCCTTTGGGGAAATCGAAACGTTCCTCGCCGATCAGGATGTGGTCGTAGCCGTCCGGGTTGATCTCGCAGAAAGCCAAATCTTGCGAGACGCCCAGCCCCTGGTAAATGCGCCGCAGGGAGCCGCCCGGCTCGATCCCGCCGATATAATGCACGCCCGGGCTGAAGCGGTAGCCCTCCAGCGTGAAGGAGTGCGTCCAGCCGCCGGGCACCTCGTGCTGTTCGCAGACCAGCACCTTCATCCCGGCCTGCGCCAAAGGGACGGCGGCGGCCAGTCCGCCCGCGCCGGAACCGATCACGATCACGTCGTAGTCAGTGTTTGCCATGATTTCTCCCATTCAGTTTTTCGGAACATAATGTCGAATTCTAACACGGCAGGGATGTGCCAATGCGCGTGCGGCGACTGTGCAGTCTTGCATCTGGATGGATCAATCCCTGGACAGATGGCATTCTGCCGGTAAAATGTAGGCTCATGAAAACGGACTATTTTTCGTTAGACACGATCGAGAATAAAGCCCGCGAAATGAAGCGAAGCATAGCGCCTTTTTTGCGCGGGCAGACCACGTTTGCGCCGCCGCGCTCTGCGCTGCTTGTTCTTGACATGCAGGCTTATTTTCTGGATGCCTCGTCGCACGCTTACGTTCCGGCTGCTGGCGCGATTTTGCCAAATCTGATGCGACTGGTTCGGGCTTATGTCGGGAACGGCTTCCCCGTCGTCTTTACCCGGCATATTAACACGCCGGGAAATGCGCGGAGCATGTCTGTTTGGTGGAAAGATTTGATCACGGCCGATGACCCCCTGAGCCGGGTTGCGCTTCCCGTCGACATTTCACAAGGGCGCCTGATAGAAAAGTCACAGTACGACGCCTTTCACGGGACAGACCTGGAAAGTTTTTTGAGCGAGAAGGGTGTTCGACAGGTTGTCGTTGGAGGCGTGATGACACATTTGTGCTGCGAGACGACCGCCAGATCCGCTTTCGTGCGCGGGTTCGACGTGTTTTTCCTGATAGACGGTACGGCGACGTACAACGAACAGTTCCATCGGGCGACTTTGCTGAATCTCGCCCATGGGTTCGCCGTGCCGGTGACGACTGATGAAATCCTTGCCGAGGTGAAAACTTCATGACAACGCATCAGGTTGCCATCATCGGGGCGGGTCCGGCCGGCCTGACGACGGCTTTGCAGGTGAAGCGTTTTGGGATACCGGCGCTTGTGTTGGAAGGGAGTCGCATTGGCGGGCTACTTCACAATGCCAACCTGGTTGAAAACTATCCCGGTTTTCCAGGGGGGATTACCGGCCCAGCGTTGGTGCGTCTGTTCGAAAGGCAGGCACAAGATGCGGGCGTGGAAGTAACACCTGGAGAAGTTCTCGTGCTCGGCTATGTGGACGAATCTTTTCAGTTGGAGACCTGCGGACAGGCCTATCGGGCGCGCGTGGTCGTCGTCGCTGCGGGGACAAAGCCGCGCCTGTTTCCAGAAGGCCTTATTCCCGCAAATGCCCGCGAACGGGTGTTTTATGAGATCCGCCCGTTGCTGGGCGTGGTCGGCAAACGGATCGTCATTGTCGGAGCGGGCGATGCGGCCTTCGATTATGCACTCAATCTGGCAGAAAAGAACGAGGTTGTGATCTTGAATCGCGGGTCGCGGGTAAAATCTTTGCCGCTGTTGCGGCAGCGGGCGCGGGAAAACAAAAGGATTGCCTATCGTCCGGAAACGGAAATCGAGCGCGTCGCGGTCGCGAGCGGGGAGGCGTTGACGGTGAGATGCTCGGGCCGGGAGGACGTCTTTACAATGGAGGCAGATTACCTTGTCGGCGCGCTCGGCCGTGTCCCGCGGCTGGATTTTTTGTCATCCGGGGTGCAGGAGAAAAAAACGGAATTGACAGAGCGCGGGGTGCTTCATTTTGTCGGGGATGTAAAAAACGGCCTGTTCAGACAGACGGCCATAGCTGCGGGTGACGGCTTGCTGGCTGCGATGAAAATCTATCGTTATTTTGAGGAGATGTCATGAAGGTTGTTGCCAAAACGGGCAGGGATGAAATTGCCGTGGTGTATATTGTCGAGTTGAGCAGCGGGAAGATGACCGAGTGCGTGGAATCGTTGCAGCCGCCGTACGCACGCGATGAAAAGTGGATTCTACTGGTCTCGACGATGCACGGGTGCCCTGTTGGCTGCAAAATGTGTGACGCTGGCGGGTACTACGACGGAAAGCCCTCCGCGGAGGAGATCCTTGAGCAGATTGATTTTCTGGTCGGCAGACGCTACCCCGACAGGCGTATTCCCTCGCGGCAGTTCAAGATCCAGTTTGCCCGCATGGGTGAACCGGCCCTGAACAATGCGGTGCTGGATGTGCTGACGGAATTGCCGCGCCGCTACCATGCCCCCGGCCTGATGCCGTCGATCTCGACCGTCGCGCCGTTTGGCGCGGACGCGTTCTTTGAGCGTTTGCTGGAAATCAAGAATACGCGCTATGCTGGCGGACATTTCCAGTTCCAGTTTTCGCTTCACACGACGGACGCTGATCTGCGCGACGAAATTATCCCGGTCAGGAAGTGGGATTTTCAGAAAATGGCCGCCTACGGGGAGCGGTTCCATCGACCGGGCGACCGCAAGATCACGTTGAATTTTGCGTTGGCGCAAAATACGCCGCTGGATGCGGACGTCTTGCTGCGTTATTTTTCCCCCGACAATTTCTTGATCAAGATCACGCCGCTGAATCCCACCTATCGCGCGATGGAGAACCGGCTTGCCTCTTACGTCGACCCGGTTGGGGGCGCGGACAATGACGGTGTGATTGCAGCGCTGGAGGAAGCCGGCTATCAGGTCATCGTCAGCATTGGCGAAGTGGAAGAGAATCTCATCGGCAGCAACTGCGGCCAGTATATCCGCAGGCACCTGGAGGTTGAAGATAAATTGCGGGCCGGATACACGTATGCGCTTGTACCCGGCGAGGTGGAAGGGTAATTTGTTTCAAGCTGAAGCGACCGTTTACACGTAAGAACCCGGCGTCTTCTCTCGGGGCAAACGCCGTCAGGCGATCAGGGTGAACACCGCGGCGGTTATCAGGGAGCCTCCCAGGGCTCCGGCCAGCAGTTGCGCTGGCGTGTGTTTCTTTCGGTACAGCCGCGCCCAGGCGACCAGCGGCAGACTCAGGAATGTCCACCACGCGCCGAAGCCGAAGATGTACACCAGCATGGTGGAAAACCCGCTTACGCCGACCATGTGCAGGCTGATCTTCCAGAAATTGGAGATGGTGAACATGGTCAGCCCCAGGCAGGCGTAGGTCAGCGCCAGAATCCATACCAGGCGGGGCGCGCCGCCGAAATACAGAATTGCCAACGCCAGTATGTCGCTGCTGATGCTGACCAGGATGAAGCGCGGCCTTTCCTCGCGGTGGCTGAGTTCCAGGTCGCTGACCCAGCCGCGGCGCAGACCGAGCAGGATGTAGATCAGCGGCAGTCCTGAAAGGATCAGCAATGCGATCAGCGACCAGCCGACGCCCCGCCATCCATCCGCCTGCCAGCCAATGGCCGGAAAGATAAAGAGTGAGAGAACAGAACTGTCGAAGAAAACCGATA
>JAADGN010000109.1 GCA_013152325.1 Chloroflexota bacterium | reverse complement strand
TCAGGGATGATCTGGCCGCGCTCTTTGGCTTGCTGGCAGAGGGGAAGATCACCCCTCCCATCGAGCGGCGCATGAAACTCGAGGACGCCGCGCAAGCACACAGGTTGATCGAGCAGGCCGCGGTCAAGGGACGCATCGTCCTGATGGTCAACGAAGAAAAAGAAGAAGGATAGGAAAATCGCATGCAACTCGATAAAAACGAAACCGCCATCGTGCTGGTCGAATTCCAGAAACAGTGGACGGAAAAGGGGCTGTTCCACCGGCTGGTAAAGAGGGAACTGGAATCCCGTGAGGTGGTCAAAAACACGCAACGACTGGTGGCGGAAGCCAGAAAACTGGGCATCCGGATCATTCACGCGCCGCTGGTGGTCGATCCCCGCAACAAAAAGGGATGGATGGCTTACCTAACCTTTGGGCGGATCTTCACCAAGGATAGTTGGAAGTCGGAGTTCGTCCCCGGCCTGTTTGAAGAAGGCGATCCTGTCGCCAAACGCGAATACTACAACTATCAGGCTTTCGACGCCTTCTACAAAAGCGGTCTGGAAGAAACGCTGCATGCCCACAACATCAAAAACATCTTCATCTGCGGATTTGCCACCGATCAATGCCCGGCGAAAACCTTGCGAACGGCAGAACGCAGGGGCTTTAATCCCTTTCTTGTTGCGGACTGTACCGCGACTTTCAACGGCTTCTTCCAAAAGAGCGCCGAGCGCAAACACAATGGGCGCGTTGTAACTTCTCAAGAATTGTTGGAAACCGAAAACTAGCCACCTGACAGTTTGCTGGTAGATGCCCGGGCTTGTGGTTTTTCTTGACCACCGTGCGGGCTAAAGGCCCTTCCTCAGTACCTGAAAGCCACCTGCGCCCCAAACGGGGTGTGCGGGCTGACCAGGGAGTCGGCTTCAGCCGACTTTATGATCTGAGGCCGGACTTTAGTCCGCCGAATGGCCTTGTGCGCTATCTACCACCCAAAAGTGTCCGGTGGCTAGCCCGAAAATAGGTTCTTCCAACCTCCATGAGTTCCGTCAGGCCACGGGAACCCATGGGAACTTAAATCACAAGGAGTTTTCCATGTCCACAATCCTGATCATCATCGTTTCGCTTGCCGTTGCCGTCTACGGCATTGGTTATTTTGCCGCCTACCGCGTCATTCACCAGCCCAGGCAACCGATCCTGAATACGCCGGCCGACTATGGGCTGGCTTATGAATCGTTTTCCTGCCACAGCACCGATGGCATTCCGCTGCAAGGCTGGTGGATTCCGGGGGAAAATACAGCCGCAATCTTCGTCGTGCATGGGTATGGAGCGAACAGGGCCGGTTGGATGGGCAAAAATCTGGCTGGAGAAGAAGAGTACCTCGACTGGTTGGCGGCTGCTCCGGCGCTCCATGAAGGGGTACAACCTCGTCTACTTCGACCTGCGCGCCTGCGGCAAGAGCGGCGGCAGCACCATCACCCTGGGCAAAGAAGAAGCGAACGATCTGGTGGGAGTCATCAATTGGATCATGGCAAACAAACAGGCAAAAGACGGGCAAGCGTTGAACGGTATTGGCCTTTTGGGAATGTCAATGGGGGGAAACGTGGCGCTGCGCGGGGCGATCCAGTTGCAAGAAACCTTCGTTGACAACCTCGCTGTCGTCTCCATTGGCGCTTACCGCTACGACACAATGGTCGAAAAGAGCATCAAATTCTGGACGGCATTACCCGACTTCTTCATCCCCTTTATCAAGCATGCCGCCAAACAACAGCTTGGCTTCGATCCCTCGACAGAAATCGATCCCGCCCGTTACGTGGGGCAGATTGATGCCACGCCTGTCATCTACATTCAAGCCGAAAAGGACGAAATTGGCGACCTGGCTGATGCGCGCGCCATTTTCCAACAGGCTACCGATCCAAAGGAACTTATCATCCTGCCCGATGCGCTTCGGTTTGATGCCTACCGTTACCCTGCCGAGCACCCCGAAAAAATCCTTTCGTTCTTTGCCGACCACATTTTGTCGTAATATCCCAGAAATCGCAAACGCCCCAAAACCTCCGTACCACGCCGTGCTCTTCACCCCATCAGGCGCAGACAGGCGTTTTGTTCAACGCGTCCCCGGTTTGCTTTTCTGCGGTCCCGCTTTCGACCAAGCCTGGCGTCACGGTGCTTAAGCGCGGCGCCCGGCCCCGCGTCTTGATGGGTTCGAACACAACCTTCGAATGCCCGCCCGGCGTTTCGGTGACGTCCAGCGATGGCCTGTGCCAGGACAGTACGGGAACAGCCTACAATGAACGTGCCGATTGTGACATACTTTCCCTCCTCGGCTGCCTTTGCCGCAACTGTACACCATTTCTCGATGTTTCACGCTTCAATGCCATGATGCCCCAAGATATTTTCTGCAATACTTTCAAATAATCGAGCGTTGTCAGGGTCGGTTTGTATGCTCGGATTCCCGTTAAGTCTTGTCCCCAGCGTACCCATAAAACGCAAACAGTACAGCAATGCATATAACTCTACCATCTCCATTTCTTGCGCTGACAATTCCAAATGTTTGCACCAGTATTCTATAAAATCAGTGTCTTGCCGCATTGCAAGCAGGATGGTTTTCCCTCTTCCGATCGCCAAGAGCGGATCACCAAACCAGACATCATCCACATCAATGATGCCGGTTACTTTCCCGTTATCAACGATCACGTTTCGAACGCTGAGATCGTACAAAAATGTTACCGGCTTGAGAGTTTCGATATATTCCCCATATTTTTCTATCTGCCCGCGAACAAGATTGATGTATTTCGGATTACACAATCCATGAGACAGGATTTCTCGTTCTGATCTTGAAACTATACCCCGCAAGACTTCAGCCCAAGAATAGATTCGCTCAAATAAACCCTGATCCAGTGACGATATTCTCTGTTGTATCCCGGCTACTGTTTCAGCTATGCCTCTTTTCTCCTGGGCGGACAACGAGGAATACACATTTTCCAGGTCATCGCCTTTCAGCCGTTCATAAACTGCAAAATGATGACCGTTGATTTCCCCTACTTCAAGTATTTGGGGCAGCCGTACTCCTGTGAGTTCGATTTTTTCATGCCAGAAGATTCCGCGCTCGAATTCTTTTGTCCTTTCCGGCCTTGCTATTCGGATCACACAGGAGAAATCGTCGTCTGCCAAGACATCAAAAACGAAATGGGAGAGACCGGTCGAAAACTGCCTGATTCTTGCCGTTTTCTTTCCCAGTTTTTCTTCTACGATCTCACGCGCATATTCTTCAGCTTTGAGCATCGGATTAGGAAGAGGCTTTTGCCATGAGCATCATGCTGTATTCCTTGTCTGCGCACTAACGGCCGGGAGAGCGGCGGCGCTGCAGCGACTGGTCATGCCACCTGCACCCTGCTTACCTGGGACTGTACCGATCCCTGACATCGAAGTAAGTGATATCGGCATAGCCCGCACGGATCCTGGCCGAGTGGCTTACGCCTTCGGGAATATAGTAACGATCGCCCTTGGTATACGTATGCTTTTCGCCGTCGATCACCAGATCAATGCGACCTTCCAACACTATCCCCCATTGGGCTTCGTGCCTATGCTCAGGAAGCTCCGCGTCTTTGGAAAACTCCATGAACAAGACCTGCTGCCTTTCCCCCTGAAGGAGATAGCCTTTTACGCCCTCAAGTGGAATATCAGCGAGAGGCAGCGTTGTAATCGGTTCAGGGAATACGTCTGACATAAAGAATCCTCCCGACTATGCAATTCTGCAAGCGACCCAACGGCTGGCGTTGCTTGCCGACTTTTTGCACGTCTTTCATTGAATGGCAGCTTGCTCTTTCCGGAAACGACCTTGCAAGCAGGCATTTTCTTCTCTTCCCGGCCCAGGCCTCACGCAGCACCGTTCGTCCAGTCTGGTCGGATCCTGCAAGGGTCGACGCTTCGCTCAACCCGCATCTTTTCTCCGCTTCACAAGGATGAAACGAGGTACTTCTGTCAGGTACTCGTCATACGCATCCCCCAATTGGTCTCGCAACCAAGGCTCCTCGGCAAAAGGCGCCAAGACAAACCAAAGGATGCCAAGTATTCCAACGATCAATGCCATCTTGGAGTTCGAGAGAAAAATGTAACCGATGATTATTGCTATATCGCCGACATACTGCGGATTGCGGGTGAATCGATATGGCCCCTCCCTCACCAAGTCTCCGCCAAGACCTTGCGATGTGTGAATGCCTAAAGTCCGCACTCCCCACATTGCCAACGTGAACCCGAATATCATGAGCAAAATCCCGACGGGATAACGAAGCCACGGGTTGATCGCGAGGCTGTTCCAATCGAGTATGCCAACCACAACGATGCCAATATAACTGGCTATCGTGGCGACCCAGACAAAGTAATACTGCCACGAATTCTTACCGGGAGGAGGCCAGGCTCTGAATCCCGGGAGTCGCAGGGTCAGAACGAGCGAGCCGCCAAGCAAGACCTCAAGGACAACGGTGGCCGCGAAAACCATTTTTTCATTCATCTTTTCCTCACTATCGTCGAAATTGCTCCGCCCCGCAAGCTTCGCCCGCAATGACAGGTTATCACCTGCCGCTTAACCACTGCCAAAAACAATGGGGGAATATTGAAAATTATACAACAAGTTCCTTGTTGCCCGCCTGTGCGAAGAAATGGGGTCAAAGCGTAGCCAGCCAAATACACCGGAATTTAACAACCTCTAAACCAAATCTGAACATCTTGTGGGTATAATCAACCCATGACCAAGACCATCCTCGTCGTAGACGACAAAGCCAGCGTGCGCACCCTCGTGCGAGATTATCTCAGCGAGCAGGGCTTTCACGTCGTCACCGCCGAAAACGGCAGGAACGCGCTCTTCACCGCCCGCCACGAAAAGCCCGACTTGATCCTGCTCGACATCATGATGCCGGAAATGGACGGCTACGAATTCGTACGCGCCTACCGCAAAGAGAAGGACACCCCCATCATCCTGCTGACCGCCAAACTGGAAGAGACCGACAAAGTGCTCGGCCTGGAATTGGGCGCGGACGACTACGTCACCAAGCCGTTTGGGATGCGGGAACTGCTGGCGCGCATTCGCGCCGTCCTGCGCCGCGCCGGATCGGACTCCGTTCAGCCGGACACCCTCAAAGCAGCCGACATCACCCTCGAGCGGGATACCCGTCTCGTGCGCGTGGACGGGAAGCCCGTCAACCTGACGCCCTCCGAATTTGACCTGCTGGCAGCCCTGATGTCCGCGCCGGGACGCGTCTTCTCGCGCGCCGACCTGCTGATAAAATTGCAAGGCACAACGTTTGAAGGCGTCGAGCGCACCATTGACGTCCACATCCGCAACCTGCGCACCAAGATCGAGCCCGATCCCTCCCGCCCGCGCTATATCGAGACCGTCTTCGGCGTGGGTTACCGCTTCCGCCCCGACTCCCCGAATCGCTGATTCGCTGATTCGCTGAATCGCCGACTCGCTGAATCGCTGAATCGCCGACTCGCCAAATCCCCCATCCCCATGCGTTCCCTGACCACCAAACTCATCCTGGCCTTCCTGATCGTCAGCCTGACCGTCGCAGGACTGGCGGCGTTCTTCACCTGGCGCGCCACGGCCCGCGAGTTCCAGACCTTCGTGGTCGACCGCATCCGGGACGACTTCATCGAGACAGTGAGCGCGTATTACCGGCAAACCGGTTCCTGGCAGGGCATCGGGCAGCATTTTTTGTCGCTGAGAACGCAGTCCATCAACCCGAACAACCCCAAACCGCCGCCGATTGTGTTTGCCCTGATAGACCAAAACGGGATCGTGGTACTCCCCGCCGGGCCTTATCGTCCCCGCGACCGGGTTTCGGCAAGCGTGCTGGCCGAAGGGACGCCGGTTGAAATCGACGGCCAGGTGGTCGGGACGGTACTGCTGACCGGCAAAGTGCCGGAACTCGACCCGGTCGAGCAGCGCTACCTGGAGCGCACCAATCAGGCTTTGCTGCTGGCCGCGCTGGGGGCGACAGTGATCGCCCTGCTGCTCGGCGTACTGTTGGCGCGCTCGTTGACCCGTCCGCTGCGTGAACTGACGGCGGCCACCCGCGCCGTCGCGCGCGGCGACCTGGAGCAGCAGGTCCCCGTGCGCTCGCGGGACGAACTGGGCGAATTGAGCGCGGCCTTCAACCAGATGTCCGCCGACCTGGCGCGCGCCACCCGCTTCCGCCGCCAGATGACCGCCGACATCGCCCACGATTTGCGCACCCCGCTGACCGTGATCGGCGGCTACCTTGAGTCGATCCGCGAGGGCGTGCTGCAACCCACCCCCGAACGGATGGAAGTGATGCAAACCGAAGTGGGACATCTTCAACGCCTGGTCGAAGACCTGCGCACCCTCTCGCTGGCCGACGCGGGCGAACTGCCCCTTAATCGGCAGCAGGTTGACCCCGAGGCCCTGATCCGGCGCGTCGCGGCGGCCTATCAACTCCCTGCCGAACAAAAAGGCATTGTTTTGCAGGTGCAGGCTGCCCCCGGTTTGCCCGCCATCCGTGTGGACGAGGAACGCATGGCGCAGGTTTTGGGAAACCTGGTCAACAACGCGCTGCGCTACACGCCTGCGGGCGGGACGATCCGTATCCAGGCGTCAGCGCCCGGTGAACCGTCGCCGTCGCAAACCGCGCCGGCTGCCGGAAACCGGCTGCTGATCACCGTCGCAGACACCGGCGCAGGAATCTCGTCCGCAGACCTGGGGCGCATCTTCGAGCGCTTCTACCGCGCCGACCAGTCCCGTCAGCAAGACGAGGGCGAATCCGGGCTGGGGCTGGCAATCGCCAAATCGATTGTCGAGGCGCACGGTGGAACGATCTCGGTCGAGAGCGAGATGGGGCGGGGGACGAAGTTCACGATCGCGCTGAACGTTAGCCCCCAACAAGCCTAAAACACTTGGGGAACATCCGAAAATTACGCCCTGTTTTCAGGACGCAAATTGTCTTGGAGTCCCCTCCCCCAAAAGTGCCCGCTGTCTCCAGGCCACAACCAAACAGCCCTATTGAAAGACCCAATAATCCACGATCATCCGATCAGGCGGCGCGCCGGGAGCATCCTGACGCTGAACGAGGAAACCGTACAAGCCTGCATTCGTGCGCGCACACATATACAGGTCAGAGTTGGGGGAAAGGTCCGCCGCCTCCAATTGCGCGCCCTGACAGTGGCTGAGCGTAGGCACTTCGAAGCTGACGTACCCCGAAAGCAGCGCGCCGTTCTGTGGACGAAGGAGGAAAGGCGCCACCATCAGGTAGTCACAATCGGCGGTGACATTATGGTAGACGCTGCCGGTGTCCAGATCGAAGCAATCGCCGGGATACAAGATAATGCCCGTGTTGAAGGCCGGTAAAGGGTCGGGGGCGGTCTCCGCCGGCGCGGCCGTCGGCGGAGGTGAAACATCGGTCGGAGCAGGAGAAGTAGCCGGTGGCGGCGGCACAACGGATGGCTGTGCGGCCAGTTGGGTCTGGGCAGCCTCGGCGGTGTACGCCATCATCGTACTGGCGACGATCAAGTTCACGTCCGGCGTGGGCGCGGCCGGTGTGGAAGAACCACAAGCCATGACCAGCAAAAAGACGATGCCCGCCACACCCAATTGAGTCAAACGGTTGAAATGAGACATGGTTCCCTCCCAGCAGGTAATTCGAAAATGAGCCTCTCCCAGCCCTTACAGGTGGAGCGCGGGCAAAGGGTATTCTTTTTGGTCGATGTTTGCGCCTCGACTGCGGCCTCCGGCCTGCCCTTTCAGGGCACACGTCCGCCCAGCGAGGCGTCGCTATTCGTGGAATTCCTCCACCTGATAGACCAACACGTCGAGTTTCTTGTGCCGCCAAAGATCGGGCGCGGCGCCCATCTTGTAGCACAACTGCCCCAGGAAATCTGCCGTATCAGGAACCTTCTCCCAAACCTGCGGCAAAAATGTGGCCCGCCGCCAGCCGTCGCGCAGAACGACGCCGTCCACACCGGGGCGCAATTTGGCAAGCAGGTCTTCGGGGGTGTCGTAGTCCAGCGGCGATGGGACGGTCAGCCGCGAGATCTCGATTTTGAGCTCCGGCAGTTCTTCGGGCTGCACGGACGGGAAACGGTAATCGTTCAATGCCGCAGCGACGGCGTGCTCGCGCACGTCCTCGGCCAGGGGCTGATAAGGCTCCAACGCGCCGATGCAGCCGCGCAGCTGTCCGTGTTTGGTCAACGTAACGAAGGACGCGCCGTCCGCTTGCAGGAGCGGCGGCAGGGATTTCAGGTCGAGCGGGGACAGCTTTTCGCCGCGCACACCCGCATCCAGGGCCTGACGGGCCAATTTGAGCAAAATCTGTTTTTCCTGCGAGGTGAGATGGTCGCTATCCATAACGGCAGCCCTCCCAAAGTCCGGCCTTGATGCGGTTAGGACGTCAAATAACGGTAGCCGCGATTGAAATACAACAGCGGCTGTCCGTCCTCGCGCGAGCGGACGTCCAGTACTTCCCCGATAAACAGCGTGTTCGTCCCCGTGGGAATGGTCTGCGCCACGCGGCAATCCAGCCAGGCCAGGCCGCCGACGATAAAGGGCGCGCCGCTGACGAGCGTCTCCACGTCCAGACCAGCCAGCCGGTCGTCCGTGTCGGGGATGCGCCCGGCGAAGCGGTCGGAGAGCTCCCGCTGTTCGGCAGCGAGGATGGTGACGCCAAAATGCCCGGCGGCGGAAACCAGGTCATGTGTGCGGCTGGCCGAGTAGAGCGAGACCGAGACCAGCGGCGGCTCGACCGACAGGGACGTGAACGAACTGACGGTCATGCCGTGCCGGACGCCATCGTGCGCGACCGTAACGACCGTGACGCCGGAGGCCCAGTTCCGCATGGCGGTACGCAAGGTTTCAGGGTTGAGTGTCATTGTTTTTCTCCGTTTATGTGTTCATCATACATGTGAGCGGGTTGTGCGTCAAGACGGAATCGCCTTATTAAACGCTCACAGGCAAAGGATACGAATGTTCCTGCAATTCCTACTTGTTTCGTCCGAAATCGCCCCTTGCTATTTTGAAGTGGATTAAGGTACTATTGTGAAGAGAGAAAAGAGAGTAGATAGTAGAGATTTGGGAACGGCGAATAGAGATTAGAGAGTAGGCAGCAAGAAATGGAAACCCCATCGCTCCCCCGTCGAGAAAAGCGCCCTGTGCGCGTCCTGCCAACTGTGCTGGGCGTCGCTATTTTGCTGGCAACCCTCTTCACCGCCTGGACGCCGGCCGGGCTGTTCTCAGGAAGCCTTCCCGAAAAAATGAGCCTGATCCTGACCAGCCAGCCGGAAAACAACCCCGCCGTCAGCACGCCGTACCCGCAACTGCGCATCGGCATTGTGGCCGGACACTGGGGCTACGACTCCGGCGCGGTCTGCCGGGACGGCACCGGTCAGGTCACACTGACCGAGGCGGAGGTCAATCTCAAGATCGCCACCATCGTCCAGCAGCAACTGACCCAACAGGGCTTCCAGGTCGATCTGTTGCAGGAATTCGACACCCGGCTGAACGGCTATAACGCCGTGGCGCTGGTGTCCATTCACAACGACTCGTGCGATTATATCGACGACCAGGCCACCGGATTCAAGGTCTCGGCCGCGATGGACACCCGCGATTTGAACCGCGCCGCCCGCCTGACCGGATGCCTGCGTGACCGCTACGCGCGTATCACCGGCCTGCCCTTCCACATCGGCAGCATCACCTCCGACATGCGCGAGTATCACGCCTTCACCGAAATCGACGAAAACACCATTGCCGCCATCATCGAGACCGGCTTCCTGAATCTCGACCGCCAAATCCTGACCACCCGCCCCGACCTGATCGCCAACGGCATCGTCCAGGGCATCGAGTGCTTTGTCAACAACGAAAACATCGAGCCGACGCCCATTCCGACCTTCGCGCCATGACCTCGAACCGAGAGAAAGCCCGGCAGGCCGTTCAAAACGCCCGCCTGTCCCTGCGCAGCGGTGACAAGCGGACGGCCCGCCGCTGGGCTGAAATGGCCGCCTCGCTGGCCCCCCAGTTGGAAGACCCCTGGCTGATACTGGCGGCTGTCGCCAGTCCGCAGGCCAGCATCCGCTATTTGCAGCGGGCGCTCAAAATCAACCCGAACAGCCGCCGCGCCCGCCGGGGCATGGCCTGGGCGCACAAGCGGCTCTCTGCGACCCAGCCACAGGCCCCGCAACCCCAAACGCCCGCCCGCCCGCCTGCCAAAAAAGCCAAATCACGCCGCAAACGGCAGGCCTATTTTCCCCTGCTGCTGGTGACCATCGCGGCCGTTGTCGTAGGCTGGGCAGCCTGGGCTGGGAACGCTTCGCCCGCGCTGGCCTTCTTTTACAACAACCCCAGCGCGCCGACGGAAGCGCCCGCGCAGCACTTCTCGCAGGCGGACATCAACAAACCGACCTACACACCCTCGCCGACCCCCACGTTCACGCCCACACCGACCCTCACCCCGACGCCGACGCCCACCAACACGCCCACACCCACGCCAACTTTCACGCCAACCAACACACCCGAACCAACCAACACGCCCAAACCGACGAAGACGCCCAAGCCAACCAAGACGCCCAAACCGGCGGCCACGTTCGAGCCGCCGGCTGAAGTCGGCGGCGGCGAGCACTGGGTCGACGTGGATCTCTCCCTGCAGCGCGTGTACGCGTATGCCGGCGATACGCTGGTAAAATCGTTCATTGTCTCGACCGGCACCTGGCAATATCCGACCGTTATCGGCCGGTATCACATCTACGTCAAATACCGTTACACCGATATGGCCGGACCGGGCTACTACCTGCCGGATGTGCCCTACACGATGTACTTCTACAAAGGCTACGCCTTGCACGGCACGTACTGGCACAACAATTTCGGCACGCCGATGAGCCACGGCTGCGTCAACCTGTCCATCGATGATGCGGGCTGGCTGTTCAACTTTGCCTCGGTCGGGACGCTGGTCAACGTTCACTACTAGCAGAAGATGACGAACTTATCCGCCACACTCTCGCGACGCGACTTTCTCAAACTTGCCGGCCTGGGACTGGCAGGGGCCTTCCTGCCGGGGCTGTCGCCCAAGGCTGCCGTCAACGGTCTCTACCCCGACCAGGAAGGACGCGTCGCCGAGAAATCGATCTCGGTCTATGACTCCATCTCCTTCGAGGGCGAACGGGTCAACACCTACTGGCGCGACCTGATCCTGCCGATCACCGGCATCTACGTCAGCGACGACGAGAACGCCTACAACCGCATCTGGTACCGGATCGGAGACGAGGGCTACGCCTACTCCGGCGGGATCCAGCCCGTGCGGACGGTGCTCCACGATCCGGTCTTCGACCTGCCGCCGGAGGGCGCGCTGGCCGAGGTGACCGTCCCGTATACCGATGCGCGCCGCGAAGCGAAGTCAGATGCGCAGATCGCATATCGTCTGTACTACAAGACCACCCACTGGGTCGAGAGGACGATCTCGAACCTGGTCGACGAGCAGGTCTGGTACCGTCTGGCGGATGACAAATGGAAAGACGAATACTACTACGCCCCGGCATCGCACCTGCGCATCCTGCCGGAGGAAGAGTTGACGCCCATCTCGCCGGACGTGCCCAATTATCGCAAATCCATCGAGGTGCGTCTCTCGCAGCAACTGGTGGTCGCGTACGAGGGCAGCACGCCGGTCTTCGCCACGCGCGCCGCGACCGGCGCCCAGTTCAGCACCGGCAGGTACTATACGCCCAAAGGGGAGTTCATCACCTACCACAAACGTCCCAGCCGTCACATGGCAGCCGGGAACCTGGCCGCCAACGGTTACGACCTGCCCGGCGTGCCCTGGGTGATGTACATCACCGAGAGCGGAATCTCCTTCCACGGGACCTACTGGCACAACGACTTCGGACGCCCGCGCAGCCACGGCTGCATCAACCTTTCCATGCAGGCCGCCAAATGGCTCTTCCGCTGGACGACGCCGGTCGTCCCGCCAGACCAGCAATATGTGTACGGCTTCAGCGGCACGTACGTGGAGATCGTGGAATAGACGGCACCCCGCAAAAAGCCAATCCCCCTTTGTTCGCGACGTGGGGCATCGTGAACAGGATCATCACGTATAATTCAACCGCCGCCAAAACGCAGATTTGACGGTCGCCTTCAAAGCGACTGTTTGGCACGACCCTTATAGGTATGCAAAAATGACATCCTTCACCCGACGAGATTTTCTCAAACTGAGCGGCGCGGGCCTCCTGAGCCTGCTGCTGGCCGAACTGCGCCTGGACAAGGTGCAGGCGGCTGCGCCTCCCCTCAGACCGCAGGGACGTGTGACCTGGCATCGTCTCGACATCTACGACGAGCCGTCCTTCAGCGGCAAGATACTCAACACCTACGGGCGCGACCGCGTCCTGCCCATCACCGGCGAGGTGACCGGCGGCGAGGAGAGCGATTACAACCGCACCTGGTACCACATCGGGGAGGAGGGCTACGCTTATTCCGGCTGGCTGCAGCCCGTCCAGACATCCTACAACCTGCCGGTCTACGACATCCCGGAAACGGGCGCGGGCGCGCTGGCCGAGGTGACCATACCGTTGATCGAAACCCGCCGGGGAGCCGGTTATGTCTACCGCCGCACCAGCCTGCGGCTCTATCACGGCACAACCCACTGGGTCAAAGGGATATTCCGCCTCGATGACGACACCACCTGGTACAGCATCTACGACAGGCTGACCGATGACACCTACTACGTCCCGACCTATGCCCTGCGCATCATCCCGGACGAGGAGCTGGCCCCGCTTTCCCCGGAGGTCCCCAACGAACTAAAATCCATCTATGTGGACCTGGCCAGCCAGACGATGGTCGCCTTCGAAGACGACAAACCCGTCCTGACCACGCGCATCGCCAGCGGGACGAAAGGCTCCAAGACCCCGACCGGCGATTTCCTGACCTACCATAAAGGCCCGTCCATCCACATGACCGACGGCGCGGGCGATGACGCCAATTACGACCTGCCCGGCGTGCCCTGGGTATCCTTCTTTACGGGCACCGGCATGGCCTTCCACGGCACGTACTGGCACAACGACTTCGGGCATCCGCGCAGCCACGGCTGCATCAACCTGTCCAACGCGGCCGCGAAGTTCATCTATCTCTGGAGCATGCCGGTCGTCCCGCCCGGAACGGATTATCTCCACTTGCCGGGCGAAGGCACCCGCGTAAAAATCGTTAACCCCAAATCCTGAAGGAGAACCTTATGCATTCCGCTTTTCAACACAACCATTACCTGCTCAAACGTCAGGCCATCGCCCTGACCGGCAAATTCCGCTTCTACGATCCGGCCGGCAACCTGGTCATGTTCAGCCAGCAAAAGATGTTCAAGCTCAGGGAGGATATCCGCGTTTACGCCGACGAGGCCAAGACGCAGGAGCTCCTCTACATCCAGGCGCGGCAGATCATCGACTTCTCGGCAGCCTACGACGTGATCGACTCGGCCAGCGGACAAAAGGTCGGCGCGCTGCGTCGCAAGGGGCTCAGGTCCATGCTGCGCGACGAATGGGAAGTGCTCGACGCCTCCGACCGGGTGATCGGCGTCCTGTTCGAGGACAGCGTTGGCCTGGCCATACTGCGCCGCCTGCTGTTGGGATCGCTCCTGCCACAGAACTACGACCTGATCATCGGCGACCAGCGTGCGGCCGATCTCAAGCAGCGTTTCAACCCCTTCCGCTACGAACTCGACCTGGACTTCAGCATGGATACCGCCAATCGACTGGATCGCCGTTTGGGCATCGCCGCGGGCATCCTGCTGGCCGCCATCGAAGGACGTCAGTCATAATATGCCCCGCCAGCCCCTCTTCGCCGGTTTAGTTATCGATGAATTCGACCGTCCCGTTGAAGTCGCCTACGTGGGCGACGAGCCCTGCTACGTGGTGGACGACAACGGCTTCCGCCGCCACATCCCTTCCGAGCAGATCGACCGCCAGGTGCTCGAAAAAATGCGCGCCCTCGTCGAGGGACACGAGGACATCCTCAGCGAACAGACCGCCAAAATGCTCGGCCAGGACGACATTTTCTCGCGCGCGCTGATCGAGCAGCAGCTCAAGAACATCGACCAGCAATTCGAGACCCTGATGCAGACAGGCATCCCCGAAGACGGCCGCGCCTACATGGGCATGATGGGCTTCAAGGTCGTGATCAATCTCCACGGCGAGGTGATACGCCTGGAACAGCCCGGCATGGCTCCTGAGGAGGGGGAAGAATAAGAAAATACCTTGCGCAAAGCATCTCGGTGGGGCAGCGGGAGCGCAGTCGCAGGACGGGTTATGCGAAACCGTTACCACAAAAGGTTTTTCGGATGGATGTTCATCAAAAAAAGACGGGCTTCTCGCGAAGCCCGTCTCTCTTTCTGTCAGGCTGCACACTCCGGCTGCCCTTCGAGATCCCTCAACTCCGCGCGCAAGCGCAGACGGAAGGCCAGCAGGTCGCGGAACGCCTTGAGGATAACTTTGATGTCCGCGCCGGTCGGCTCGCCCGCGGCGCGCGGCAAATGCGTCACCGGCACATCGACCATGCGGAAGCGGCGCGCCTTTGCCCCGGCCAGGAACTCGGTGTCGATCATCGCGCCGTCCGATGCCAGGGTAACGTGTGCCAGCACGTCGCGGCGGAAGAGTTTGAAGCCGCAGTCGACGTCGCGGCACAGATAGCCGAACAGCAGCCGCACGAGCATATTCCAGCCGAAGGCGTTCAGTTTTCGCATGAAGGGGTCTTGCCGGTCGGCGCGGTAACCGCAGATGATGTCGGCTTCATGCGTGTGTTCGAGCAGGCGGTGGATTTCGCCGAAATCGAATTGGCCGTCGCCGGGGACGAAGGCGATCCAGTCCTTGGTCGCGGCAGCGAAACCGGCTTTGAGCGCGCCGCCGTAGCCGCGGTTGGGGTAATGTTCCACCAGCCGGAAATTGGGGGTGTACAGGGCCAGTTCGCGGGCGATTGCGCCTGTGCGGTCGCGGCTGCCGTCGTTGACCAGGATGATCTCGTAGTTGCAGCCCAATCCCTGAGCTATATCGGAAACCTGCCTCACCGTACCGGCAATGTTGGCTTCCTCGTTATAGGCGGGGATGACGATGGATAGGTTTTTCATGGTTTGCCTCTTTTCTTGTTGTCTCGAAGTGCGGCGCACGCTCTGCCCATTCATGCCTTGAAAACAACAACCTTGTTCAGCGCGAAATTCCAGACAAAGGATGCCGCCGTCGCCAGGCCCAGCGCAACGATCTCGGGCAGGCCGAGCGCGTCCAGGGACAGCGCCATTGTCCCGGCGTTGATGCCCAGGGCGGCGACATGCGTCAGGGTGAAGAGCCCCGCCGCGCGCCAGGCGCTGCCCTGTGATTCGAAGGTCCAGGTGCGGTTCCAGAAGAAACTGTTGACCATGCCAACCACGTAGGCGATGCCTTTGGCCGTTATCGGCAGGGAGCCGAGTCCCAGCCAGCGAGTCAGTGCGAAGTAGGTCCCCGCGTCGATGGCGGTGTTGAGCACGCCCACGGTCATGAATTTGGCGATTTGTACCGTTATTTTTGGCAGGGGCGACCGGCTGGTCGCCCTGATGCTATTGAGCGCAGTCATAGAGCACCTCGTTCTGCGGCGGCGGCGCGAGACGGACGTTTTGCGCGGCCGAAGGCGGCTGCGGCTGCGTCTCCAGTCCGGGGACGTCCACCGGCGTGCAGGTCTTGCGGACCCAGGCGGCAATATCCGGGTGGGAACGGGTGATCTGCTCGTTGTAGAGCACAAAACGCAATTCGCCATCGGCGACCATCTGCGCCACCCCCCCGGCATCGATGATCTGGTCGCCGCCGGTGAAGCCGCCAAACGTCAGCACGGGGCGTCCGGTAGCCAGGATATAAGGCGCTGCGCCGCGGGCGTTGACTGTGGCGAGCAGGTAAGCATCCGGATCGGTGTTCGCCAGCAGATATGCCAGGATGGCTTCCTCGTTGGCCGTCATGGAGTCGTTGTTCGGCGTCATGAAGGTGGTCGGCTGGGCGTCCTTGATGCTGGCGGTCGGCAATGCGACATTGGGGTTCTGCGTCGTCGCGGCCAGCAGCGACCAGGTGAACGGCGCGGCCAGGATGGCGATCAGCACCAGCGCCAGGGCAGCAGTGCGCAGCCAGGACAGGGATCTGACGGCTACCAGCAGCAATCCCAGCCCGGTCAACGCCGTGAGGGCGGCGAGCGGCAGCAGCCAGCCGGCGGCCTTGTAGCCTCCCAGCACCAGGGCCTGGAAGCCCAGCGTCACGGCCGCCAGCAGGGTCAGCGTCCCCCAGCCCAGCCAGCGACTGCGTTTCCACAGTTGGCTTACGGCCCAGAACGTGATGGCGACCAGGGCGGCCAGCGGCGGGCCAAGCATGATCAGGTAGTAGCGATGGAACAGGCCAGTGGTGAAGGAAAAGTAGGCCATTTCGGGCAGCAGCCAGCCAGCCCACAGCAGCAAGGCGAGATGCTTCTTGCCCAGCGGCCAGGCCCAGCCCAGCACGAGCGCGGTCAGGGCGATGCCCAACAGGGCCAGCGGCAATATCCAGGAGGCTTCGGTCACCAACGGCTCGCGGAAAAGACGCAGCAGGCCCGCCTGTCCGGTTTCGCCGCGTCCGCCGGGACCACCGTTGCGGCTGCGTCCGTCCGGGCGAGCGCCGTCGGGCGCGTTGGGAACGTTGGCGGCGAACTGTCCATCGGGGGGCGGAGGAGGCTGGCGGCCAGCAGGGACGCAGACGAGGGCATCCTGTTGCGGGGCGGGGAGGCAGGTCCCGTCCACGTCGCGGTTGGGAAGCTGTACGGTGCAGGAATCGCCTGGGGCGAGGTCGTTGCAGGCATCCAGCGCCTCTTGAGGAGGCTGTCCGTTTGGCGGAGGCAACTGCCCCGGCGGGCGATCCGGGGGTTGTCCGTCCGCTTGCGCGATCTGCTGTCCATCGTTCACGGGAGGTGGGGGACGATTGCCGCCGTCCCCGCCCGGCCCGCGGTCGTTCAATCCCAGACGGGACAAGCCGTTGTGCCCGATGATCAATTCCAGCACAGTGTTGTCTGTGCTGCTGCCGATGAAGGGACGGTTCTCGGCGGGCGTTAAGTCCACGATCACGGCCCAGGAGAGCGAGACGACCAGCAGCAAGGCCGTCGCCGCGCCCAGGTGCCAAAGGCGCGTCCACCAGCCGTGTTTGGCCCCGAGGAAATACAGCGCGTAGAGCGCGGGCAGCACCATGTAGGCTTGCAGCATCTTGATGTTGAACCCCAGTCCGACGATGAAGGCCCCCAGCAGCAGGTAGCGGAACTTGCCGCTCTCCACGGATTTCCAGACCGCCCAAACGGCCAACAGCAATACAAAGACCAGCAGGCCATCGATGGTGTTGTTGCGCTCGGTCGAGACCGTGACCGGCACGACCGCCAGCACCAGCGCGGCGGCCAGCCCCGGCCAGACGCCAAACTGTTTTTTGACAAGGTGGTAAACCAGCAGGATCGAGCCGATCCCGGCCAGGGCGTTGGGCAGCGCCAGGGCGAAGCCGTTCACGCCCAGGAAGTAGGCCGAGACAGTCTGTACCCAGAAACCGAGCGGCGGCTTGTCCACGGTCACGGAGCCGCCCGGCTCGAAGGCCACAAAGAAAAAGTTGTGCCAGGAGGTCAACATGGATTTGACCGCCGCGGCGTAGTAGGTGTTGCCGATACTGTATGCGCCCAACTCGTAAAGACGCAAAAAAGCGCCCAGGGCGACGATCAGCGCCAGGCCAATTGCTGCGACGATCTTCCCCCGGCGGGCAGTATGCGGGGATAATGCGGTCGTTTGTGCGGACATGAGAACCTCCAAAGCGTGTTTTTGTATCCGCACTATAGCGAAAAGTTGTTAAGAAATCGTTCAGAAGTGTTTCAGGTTTGATTGAGGTTTAAAAAAGGCAAAAACAAAAAAAGACCCCGGATACAATCCCGGGGCCATGGTTGTGTTGTTTGGCTTGAAAATTACTTTGCAGCAACGGCTTCGCGCAGCGCCCTGCAGGGGCCAGCCGTCAAAAAGCGACCGAAGTCGCTACTACGCATTGTTTGGATGGGTTCTCAGTCCCAGGTACGGGTGTCCCGGACGGGGGGAGCGTCGTCTGGCAGCGAATCGACCAGCTCGACGGATAACTGGAATTTCAGCGCCTCGCGCGCCGCCTTGGCCAGTTTCCCTGGCAGGGAAGCGGCATCCGCCCCTTTGGCGGGAACGACGTGCAGGGTGAGATAATCCTTGTGTTCCTCGCGGGTGACGACCGCCTGCCAGCGGGCCACCTGCGGGAAGCGTTTCATCAGGTCGTCGACTTGCCGGGGATGCAGGAACATGCCGCGCACTTTGACCGCGTCGCCGATGCGGCCCTGCCAGCCCATCAGCCGCGCGGACGTTCGTCCGCAGGGGCAGGGCGCGGGGTTCAACGTGGACAGGTCTCCGGTCCCGAAGCGGACGAGGGCGTAGTCCCGGTTGAGCAGCGTGACCACGATCTCACCCGTCTCGCCGGGCGGGAGCGGCCGGCCGGTGTTAATGTCACAAATTTGAATGATTGCATCGTCAGGGATATGCCAGCCGTCCTCCTGCCCGCACTCGTAGCCCAGATTGCCGCACTCGGCTGTGCCGTAGCCCTGGCGGGCGGTGGTCACGCCGTGCTCGTTCAGCCAGGCGCGCAGGGAAGGCGGCAGCGGTTCGGCGGTGAAGAAGGCTTTTTCGATGTGGGTTTCCAGGCCGAGGTCGGCGGCTTTTTCGATCAACGCTTTGAGATACGATGGCAGGCCGACGTAACCGGTCACGCGCAGGTCGTGCAGCAAACGGATTTGCTGTTCCTGGTTGCCGATCCCGCCGGGGATGACCGTGCAGCCCGCGGCCCACAGTCCCTCCTCGAACATGGCCCCCGCGGGCGTGAGATGGTAACCAAAGGCGTTCATTACCACGTCGCCGGGGCGGAAACCGGCGGCGACCATGGCAGGCTTCCAGCGCCAATAATCGGGGACGCGGCTTTCGGGGTCGTAGATGGGGCCGGGGGACTGGAAAATGCGCTTCAGGTCGCCGGGCGCACAGGCCAGGAATCCGCCAAAGGGCGGGTCGGCGGCCTGGTATTCCACCAGGTCGTCCTTGCGGATGACGGGCAGGCGGTCGAGATCGTCCGGGCTGCGGAACGAGTCCGGGGTCAGGTCGGCAGATTGAAGCCGGCGAGCGAAGCCGGGGGCGTTAAGGGCAAGGTGGGTGACAAGGGCGGGGATGTCCATGTTTGGCAGGGTTCCAACCTTAAGAGAGCCAGCGTTTGCGGCGTTTGTAGTGTTTGACGTCGCGGTAGGATTTGCGCTGCCCGACTTCGGTCAGGCCGAGATAGAACTCGCGTACGTCGGCATTTTCGCGCAGGTCGGCGGGGTAGCCCTCGAGCACGATGCGCCCGTTTTCCATGATGTAGGCGTAGTCGGCCACGCCGAGGGTCAGGTTGGCGTTCTGCTCGACGAGCAGGATGGTCGTGCCTTTTTCCTCGTTGATGCGTTTGATGATCCCGAAGATCTCCATCACCAGCATCGGGGCCAACCCCAGGGACGGTTCGTCGAGCATCATCAGTTTGGGCTGGGCCATCAGGGCGCGGCCAATGGCGAGCATTTGCTGTTCGCCGCCGGAGAGATAGCCGGCCGTTTGGGCGCGGCGCTCTTTCAGGCGCGGGAAGTACGAATAGACCATGTCGAGTTCGTCGCTCAGGTTCATATCCCGCCGTGTGTAGCCTCCGGCGATCAGGTTTTCCTCGGTGGTCAGGTGTTCAAAGACCCGCCGCCCTTCCATGACCTGAAAGATGCCCTTGCGGACGATGTCGGCCGCGTCCGTGTGGTGGATGGCTTCGCCCAGGAACTCGATCGAGCCGTCCGTGACCTCGCCGTCTTCGGGTTTCAGCAGCCCGGAGATGGCCTTGAGCGTGGTGGATTTGCCCGCGCCGTTCGACCCGAGCAGGCCGACGATCTTGCCCTCCGCCACCTGCATGGACATGCCTTTCAGCACCAGGATGACGTCGTTGTAGATGACTTCAACGTTGTTGAGTGTAAGCATGGGGTTCCAGTTATCAGTTATCGGTGATCAGTTGCCAGCAACCGGTCGTCATTGGTGTGGACAGTGAGCCACAGCCTCACCTGCTCACTGTCCACTGTTTGTTCACTGGTTACAGATCACTGCTGTCCGGTTAGTCGCCAGCCGAGATGTAGTCGCTGGCCTGTACCCACTTGCCGTTCTCGACCTTGAACAGACGCAGTGAGTCGCTGCCGCGATGACTGGTCGGGGAGAAGGAGATCGGGGCGGTGACGCCGCCAGTATCGAAGTTCTGGATGCTTTCCAGCGCGGCGCGGAGATTCTCGCCGGTGACTTCCTTGCCGTCCTTCAAGACCAGTTCGATGCCATGGGCCATCGTGGCCATCGTCCACCAACCCTGGGAGTAGTGCAGGCCCTTTTCGGCCAGGCTGGAGCCTTGTTCCTTGAGCCAGGCATCGGGGTCGTCGTGTCCGGGGACGGGTGAAGAGGGCGGCGTGAAGGGGATCGTGCCGATCACACCCTCAGCGGCATCGCCGGCCAGGTTGATGAAGATTTCGTCAGAGCACCAGTTCAGGGTGATGAACTGGACGGTGTCGGTGACGCCCTGGCTGACAGCGTCCTTGAGCAGGACGGCTGCGGGGCTGGAGACGTTCTGGATGACGACGTAGGAAGCGCCAAATTGCTGGATCTGCGCCAATTCGGCCACGTAGTCTGTGGCGCCCTTCGGCATGGCAATATCCATGAATCCAACGCCGTTGGCCTCGGCAAAGGCCTGCGCGTCCGGAACCGGCGACTGCCCGAACGGGCTGTCGTGGTGGATCAGGACGACTTTGGGTTTGTCGCTGTTGCCTTTGGCCGCATAATCATCCATCGCCCAGCGGATGGCGATGATGGCCTGGTCGGAGTAGGATGTGCCGATCAGGAAGTTGTAGGGGGCGGCTTCCATATCCAGCAGGTTGGCTGAGTAGGATGCAGACATGAAGGGGATCTTGTCCGCGGCGATCTTGCCGCGCAGCGCCTCGGTGTCGCCAGTGCCCCAGCCCATGAAGGCCACGACGCCTTCCTGAACATACTGGGTGTACAACTGTTCGGCCTGGTCGACTTTGTAGGCATAGTCAGCCGAGATCAGTTCGATGGGATGACCGTCAATGCCGCCGTTGGCGTTCTTCCACTCAACGAAGCCTTTGACGCCTTCCCCGTAAGGTGTGCCGACGTCTGACGTGGGGCCGGTCAGGTCAAAAATCGCGCCGACCTTGATGGGCGCTTTTTCGCCGCCGCCACCGCCGCCGCCGCAGGCGGTCAGCACCATGGATGCAACAACGAGTACAGCGAATAAAGTTTTACTGAAGCGAGACATTTCTGTGTTCCTCCTTTTAGCGAAAAACGGAAAACGATAGTTGAAAGGGTAGCTGGTTGTTGGTAATTGCGATAGGCGATCACCTCCTGATGTTGGCTCGATGGCTTGCTCAGTAACTGAACGGCCACAGCCGGAAATAGTCCTTTAAATCCTTCCACATCTTGTTCAGGCCCTCTGGTTCGAAAATGAGGAACAGGATGATGACGATGCCGAAAGTTGCCTGCTGGATGAAGGGGATAATACTGTCGATCACCGGCAAGACACTTTTTACGGCTCGCCCCAGATTGGTCAGGACGGCTGGCAGCAAGGTCATGAACGTGGCTCCCAGGTACGACCCGGTCACCGACCCCAGACCGCCGATAATGATCATGGCCAGATACAACACTGAAATGTCAACGGTGAAGCGTTCCCAGGTGACGATGTTGCGGTAGTGGGCAGTCAGCGCGCCTGCCAGCCCCACCCAGAAGGACGAAATGGCGAAGGCCAGCAGTTTGTACTTGAACAGGTCGACGCCCATGACCGAGGCGGCAATGTCCTGGTCGCGGATGGCGATGAAAGCGCGCCCGAACCGCGTTCGGAACAGGTTGACGGTCAGGATGGTGACGACTGCCACCAATCCCCATGTGACCCAGTAGAAGTTGAAATCGGTATTCATTCTCAACCCAAAGAGCATCGGGTCCGGGACGACCAGTGCGTCCACGCCGCCGGTCAACGCCCTCCAATGTGTGACCACCCACAGGATGATCTCCTGGGCGGCCAAGGTCGCAATGGCGAGGTATAGCCCTTTCAGCCGCAGCGATGGGATGCCGAAGAGCGTCCCGATCAGGGCGGTGATGAAGCAGGCCGCGATGGTCGAGCCCCACCAGGGCATGCCCATGCGGGCGGTCAGGATGCCAGCCGCATAGGCGCCGACGGCCATGAAGCCGCCCTGCCCGAGGCTGATCTGCCCGGTATAGCCGACCAGAATGTTCAGCCCGATGGCGCCAATGATGGCAATGCCGACCTGGTTGGCCAAAGTCAGAAAGTAGCGATTGGCGAAAAAGGGAAAGGCCAGCACAAAGATAATCACGATGGCAATGCGGATTTTCTGCGTATGGGTTTTACGCAGCGCCATGTCTTTTTCGTAAGTGGAGTGAAAAATACCTGAGATCATGTAGGCTCCAGTAATCAGCGATCTGTATTCAGTGAGTAGCGCTTAGACGCGCTCGATGATTTCTTGTCCGAACAACCCATAAGGCCGGATCATCAGGATGACGATCAGCACAATGAACGGCAACACCTGGTTCAGCCCCTGGCCGATGTAGCCGCCGGTATAGGCTTCCAGCAGACCAATGATGACGCCGCCGATGATCGCGCCGGGGATCGAATCCAGCCCGCCCAGAATGACGACCGGGAAGACGCGCAGGCCGAAACCGGCCAGCTCCGGCCCGACGCCGACGATGTTCGCGACCAGCGCGCCGCCGATGGCCGCCGTCGTGGCCGCGATAGACCAGGCCCAGGCAAAAATCTTCTTGACGCTGATGCCCATGCTCAGGGCGGCCTGCTGGTCATCGGCCACGGCGCGCATGGCGATGCCTTCTTTGGAACGGCGGAAGAAGAAGTTGAACAGTCCCAGCATCAGGATGGCGATGACGATGGCCCACAGACGATCGAGGCCAACGGTTGCGCCGAATACCCGTACTGGCTGGCTGGGAATGAAAGGCGGAAAAGCCTTTGGCTGGTTGCCCCAGATGGTGCTGACGATGGCCTTGAGCAGACTGCTCAGGCCGATGGTCACCATGATGACCGAGATGATCGGCTCGCCGATCATTGGACGCAGCACCAGCCGTTCGACCGTAACGCCGACGCCGATCGAGACCAAAATGGTCAACGCCATGCCGATTGTCCAGTGCAGGCCGAATTGGGCGATCATGGCATAGATCACGTATGCGCCGACCAGGAGGAACTCGCCCTGGGCGAAGTTGAGCACGTCGCTGGATTTGTAGATCAGCACAAAACCCAGCGCGGCCAGCGCCAGGATGGCGCCGTTCGTCAAACCGGTGAGACTGAGTTGAATGAATAGGTCCATAGAATTCTCTCGAGGTTGAAGGATAGGGGTGTTTACGCGTTCTCGGCGTTGAGACTTTCAATCGCGAGCCTGGTTTGTATCTGTGCGGTGCGCCCGTCCTGGTAAGTGATGTTCATGTCGATGTCCACGTAGTTGTTGTGGCTGTAAAGCGCCGAGATGATCTCAGCGTAGCGCTGCGCGACCAATTTCCGGCGCACCTTGCGGGTACGGGTCAGCTCGGCATCGTCGGCGTCCAGCTCCTTGTGCAGGAGCAGGAAACGCTGAATGCGGGCCGCGGGCGGCAGATCGGCGTTGGCTTGCTCAACGTGGTTGCGGACGAGTGCATACACCTCGGGTTTCTGCGCCAGGTCAGTGTAGGTGGTGTAGGCGATCTGGTTGTTCTCGGCCCATTTGCCGACGTTGGCGAAATCGATATTGAGCATCGCGCTGACGAAGGGCCAGTCGCCGCCGAAGACCACCGCCTCCTTGATGTAGGGGCTGAACTTGAGCTTGTTTTCAATGAACTGCGGGCTGAACTTGGTGCCGTCGTGCAGGGTCATCACGTCTTTGGCGCGGTCGATCACGATCAGGTGCCCGTCCTCGTCGAAGTAGCCTGCGTCGCCGGAGTGCAGCCAGCCCTCTTCGTCGAGTGCGTCGGCAGTGGCTTCTTCGTTGCGGTAATAGCCTTCCATCAGGGCGGGCGAGCGCATCAGGATTTCGCCGCTCTCCGCGATCTTGACCTCGGTCTCCGGAATGGGCGTGCCGACGGTCTGGAACTTGATGTCGCCATCCCGATGGACGACGGCGATGCCGTTGATCTCGGTTTGGCCGTAGATCTGTTTCAGGTTCACGCCCAGGGCATGGAAGAAGCGGAACACGTCCGGACCCAGGGCTGCGCCGCCGGTGTAAGCGCGTTTCAGGTGTCTCAGGCCGAGGTGGTCCTTGATCTCCTGGAAAATGAGCCAGTCGGCCAGGAAATACTTGATTTTTATCTTGGTCGGGATCTCTTCCTTGCGGAAACGCAGATCGGCCACCTGGTAGCCGATAGGCATCGCCCAGTTGTAGAGTTTCTTCTTTAGCCTGGTGCTGTCCTCGATTTTGACCTGCACCTGGCTGACCAGGTTCTCCCAAATGCGCGGCGGGCTGAACATGACCTTCGGGCCGATCTCGCGAATATCGTGCTGCACGGTTTCCGGCGCTTCGGGGAAGTTGACCGTAAAGC
>JAADGN010000135.1 GCA_013152325.1 Chloroflexota bacterium | reverse complement strand
TTTATTTCGTATCGTCCATGCCCACGGATGCCAGCCGCTCGGCCTCGTCGCGCGTGGTCAGCTCCTCGATGAATTCGTCAATATAGCCTTCCATCACGTTGGGCAGGTTGTGCACGGACAAGTTGATGCGATGATCGGTGACGCGCGACTGCGGGTAGTTGTAGGTGCGGATCTTTTCCGAACGTTCGCCCGTGCCGATCTGTGACCGGCGCGCGGCGTCGATTTTGGCGCGGCGCTTTTCTTCTTCTTGCTCGTACAGGCGGGCGCGCAGGATGGCCATGGCGCGCAATTTGTTTTGCAGTTGTGAGCGCTCGTCCTGGCAGGCCACGACCATGCCGGTCGGCAGGTGGGTGATGCGGATGGCGGTCGAGTTTTTCTGCACACTTTGTCCGCCCGCGCCTGCCGACTTGTAGACGTCGATCCGCAGGTCGTTCGCGGGAATGTCGATGTCCACTTCCTCGACCTCGGCCAGCACCGCGACCGTTGCCGTGGAGGTGTGAATGCGTCCCGAAGACTCGGTGGCCGGGATGCGCTGTACGCGATGCACGCCGGACTCGAATTTGAGTTTGGAGTAGGCGCCTTTGCCTTTGATCAGAAAGGTGATCTCTTTCAAGCCGCCGATGCCGATCTCGTTCTGGGACAGGATCTCTGCTTTCCAGCCCTGACGTTCGGCGTAGCGTGTGTACATGCGGTACAGGTCTGCCGCGAAGAGCGCCGCCTCGTCCCCGCCGGTTCCGGCGCGAATTTCCACGATGACGTTTTTGTCATCGCGCGGGTCTTTCGGAACGAGCAGGCCCTTGATCTTGTTTTCAAGCCGCTCGATTTGTGGTTCGAGCTCCTCGATCTCGGCTTCGGCCAGCGCGCGCAGTTCGTCGTCCTCCTCGCTTTCGAGCATGGCGCGCGCTTCCTCCAGTTGCTGCAGTGCCTGGCGGTATTGGCGCGCCTTTTCGACGACCGCTTCCAACTCGGAGCGTTCCCTGCCGAGTTCGGCGGCGCGCTGGTAGTCGTCCCCGACCCCCATCAATTCACGGCCGAGCGCCTCGTATCGCTCTTCAATTCCGGCGAGTTTTTCGAGCATGGTTACCTTTTCTTGGTGTCAGCGCAGCGGGGAGGTTTATCCCTCCGTGCGATGACGTTCATCTGGCGGCAAGAAACGCGGCTTCGTATGCCGCGCTCCATGATTATATCATTGGCCTGTCTCGCGGCTAGAATTTTATGAAGGACAGCACCATCGAAAGGACCAGAATGAGGGAAACGATGATCACAACGATGCGCGTTGTGCGCGCCTGGCGGGCCTTGTAAGAAGACGTCTTGCCCGGGTTTGGTTTGGCTTTCTTGCTCTTGGTTTTCTTTTTAGATTTCTTGCTTGCCATGGTTCTCTCCATAAAAAACGTGATTTACAGGGTTTGGTCGTGTTTTTGAAAGGCCTCCCTGATGGCCTTTTCCAGTTCTTCGATCATGACTGGCTTGCAAATGTAGCCGTCTGCGCCCAGCGACAGGGCCTTGTCGACGGTCACGTCCGCGGCTTCGGTCGAGAGCATCACTATTGGCAGATCGTTCCACGCCTCGCGGCGGCGGATGAATTCCAGCATGTCCAGCCCGGAGACCTCCGGCATATTGATGTCCAGAATGAGCAGGTCGGGATGCCCGCCGTCCAGCAGGGCTTGTGCAGCCGTACGCGCGTTGAGGTAGTGTCCCGTCTGGCAGTTGAGCATTTTGAGCATCAACTGCACGGCGCGGATCATCTCCTCGTCATCGTCCACAATCCAGATGGTTTTCATGCTTCTTCTCGCCTGACCACAAAGTTTTCGAAGAGGCGCTTTGTGTCTTGGCGGCGGATTACTCCAAACTTGCCTTGATCGTCTCCGCCAGGGCAGCGGTGATGCCGGGCACAGCCGCGAGCGCTTCAATCGTTGCCTCTCTAATCTTATCTATAGAACCGAAATGTTGCAAGAGGGCTTTTCGGCGCGCTGGGCCGATGCCGGGGACGGAATCCAACTGCGAGGCCATGCCAAGTTTGCTGCGCCGCTTGCGATGGGCGGTGATGGCAAAGCGATGCGCCTCGTCACGGATGCGCTGGACGAGATACAGCCCTTGCGAGTGACGCGGCAGCAGCAGCGGTTTTGGATCATGCGGGAAGAAGATTTCCTCGCGTTGCTTTGCCAACCCAACCACAGGGACTTTCTCTGTCAGGCCGAATTTTTCCAGGACGGCCACCGCACGCGATAGCTGCCCTTTGCCGCCATCCACGATCAGCAAATCTGGCAGCATCGAGAAGGACGCATCGCTCCTGGACCCTGGGCCTGCTCCCGCGCCGGGCGAAGTCGAGGCGTCCTGGGTGGCTTGCCACCGCCGAAAGCGTCTCGTTAACGCCTCCTCCATGCTGGCGAAGTCGTCCGGGCCGGCGACAGTCTTGATGTTGAAGCGCCGGTACAGCTTCTTGTCCGGCACGCCCTGCGTAAAGACGACCATGCTGCCGACCGCCGCCACGCCCTGTGTGTTGGAGATGTCGTAACACTCGATGCGGTTGGGCGGCGCGGGCAGGTGGAGCGCGCTTTGCAGTTCGGCCAGCGCCTGTTCCTGCTTGTGCGTGTCTGCCTGCCACTGCGCGCGTAGCGACTTGAGCGTCTCGGCGGCGTTTTCGGCTGCCATTTGTACCAGGGCGCGCGGCTGTCCGCGCCGCGGGACGCGCATCTCGACCTTTCGCCCGCCGCGTTTGGTGTTCAGCCATTGCTTGATGATGTGCGCTTCCTCGATTTCTTTTGGCAGCAGCACCTCCGCAGGGACGTTGGCCGCCTCGGTGTAGAATTGCTTGACGAATTGCGCTATCACTTCGGCATCTGCGCTGTCTTCGGTGCCCTCCAGCACAAAGTACTCGCGCCCGATCAGTTTTCCGGCCCGGATGAAGAAGATTTGTACACAGGCGTCGCCGTCGGCGCGCGCCATGGCGATGACGTCCGAATCGATCTGCTTCTTGCTGATCACTTTTTGCTTCTCGACGACCTTTTCGATGGCCTGGATTTGGTCGCGCAGGGCGGCGGCCTTCTCGAAACGCAGTTCTTCGGAGGCTTTCTCCATTTCGGCCTGCAAACGGGAGACGATCGGCGCGGTGCGTCCGTCGAGGAAAGCCATCAGGTCGGCGATCATTTGACGGTATCCGGCCTGGGTCAGCGCGCCGATGCAGGGTGCGGCGCACAGCTTGATGTCGTAGTAGAGACACGCCCGGGTGTCCTGTCCGCTGATCTCGCGGTCGCAGGTCAGGTAAGGGAAGATGCGGCGCAGCACGTCCAGCGTCTGGTGTACCGCCCAGACGGAGGTGTACGGCCCGAAGTAGCGCGAGCCGTCGTCCTTGCGCATCTGCCGTGTGACGGTCACTTTCGGGAATGGGTCGTTCCAGTGGACTTTGATGTAGGGGTAGCGTTTGTCGTCTTTCAGGCGCACGTTGAAGCGCGGCCGGTGGCGTTTGATCAGGTTCATCTCGAGGATCAGGGCCTCGAGTTCCGAGCCGACGACGATCCACTCGATATCAGCGATTTCCTGCACCAGTCGCCGTGTTTTGCGGTTGTGCCCCGCGCTGGCGTGGAAATAGGAGCGCACGCGGTGGCGCAGGTTGACTGCTTTGCCGACGTAGACGATCTTGCCGTCGGCATTCTTCATCAGGTAGCAGCCTGGTTTGGCTGGCAGGGTTTTCAGGATGCTTTGCAGATGCTCGGATGGTTGCATGGGTGAATTTTATCATCGGCTTGACTTTCCTGGCGAAATCTCTACAATAGGGATAGCTGTTCTTAAATCTCTGCTTATTCTGTTCTTTGTTTGTCCTGAGGAGGATACATCATGTCTGAATTGCCCGAATTCCTTGAAAATACGCCCATTCCTGCCGGCGAGCCCATGCCCTGGTATCAGGTTTGGATCACGGCCCTGACCAAACCGAATGAGCGGACGTTCGCCGAATTGGCCGCACAGCCTGGCGCAGACGCGAAAAAGGCCTATCTGTGGGTTTTCCTGACCTCGCTGGTCACTATGTTCTTGATGGCGATTGTTCAGAGCACGGTGATGATGCCGCGCCTTGCGAGGCAGTTTTCACAGTACGGCGGCGATTTTGGGGGGAGTATGGGCGGTTCCCTGATTGGGATGCTGTGCGCCGCCCCGTTCGCGGCCGGTTTTGCGGTGCTTGTGTTCATGGTTGTTGTCGGGATTATTCAGTGGATCGCCAAGTTGTTTGGGGGTACAGGCTCATACGACAAGCTGGCGTATACCTTCAGCGCGATCATGTCTCCGGCCGCGTTGGTCTCGACGGGTTTCACTTTGTTGAGCGTGATCCCGGTCGTGGGGTTTTGCTTTAGCCTTTTCTCCATGGCTTTTGGGGTGTACGTCCTGGTGCTTGAAGTTATGGCTGTGAAGGCCGTCAACGATCTGGATTGGGGGAAGGCGGCTGGCGCGGTGCTTCTGCCTGGCCTGTTGATTTTCCTGTTCTTCTGCTGTTTGTTCGTGATTCTTGGCGTGGCGCTTGGACCGACGATTGGCAACGTGTTCAGCCAAATCAGTTCCGGTTTGTACTAATCGCAGCCCCGCTCGGTTTTTGTTTGCAACCCTCCTCCGGTCAACGCCTGGGGGAGGGTTGCAAAACAAGGCGACTTGCGGAGGGTGGGTCTGTGGAATCTGCTTGACGCCCTTGGTGAAATATCTGCAACAGGAATGGCTGTCCATTTTTGCCTGAGGAGATTGTTGTCATGAGCCCTCGCGTAAAGTTCGGTTTGCTTGCGGGCACAATTGGTTTGGTGCTCAATACGTGTGTTAGCGGGCTGTTTGGGATTTGTGGTCCGCTTGTCTCTTTGCTGGCCGGTGGAGCAGCAGGCTTTTTTGCTGCCCGAGGGGAAAAACGACCTGCACAAGGGGAGGGGGCCAAGGTCGGAGCCATTGCGGGAGCCATCTCTGGCGCGCTGGTGCTGGTTGGGCAGATCATTGGCGGCTTGGCTGCGTTGGTTTTTTTGCAATCGCAGGATTTTCTTCTACAACTGGGCGTTCCGCCAAGTCCCTCTAATCAGGCTGTCTA
>JAADGN010000115.1 GCA_013152325.1 Chloroflexota bacterium | reverse complement strand
GGGCGGCTGAACGATGTTGGCCACCAGATCAAGAGTTACTGGGACGGCGAGGAGAGCGTGGCATACTTCACGCCCGAACCGCACCACACGGCTGTCCCCGGCTACGTTTATGGCGGGCTGCTGGCCTCGCTGATCGACTGTCACGGCACAGGGACGGCCGCCGCGGCGGCTTACCGCGCCGAGGGCCGCGAGATGGACACGGACCCGCCGCGCCGCTTCCTGACCGCCTCCCTGCATGTGGACTATCTCAAACCCACGCCGCTGGGCGTCGAATTGGAGATCCGCGGCAGGGTGAAGGAAATCAAGGACCGCAAGGCGGTCATCGAAGAGTGGATCGTCGCCAATGGCGAGATCACCGTACGCGGCGAGGTTGTCGCGGTGCAGGTGCCGGACAGACTGGTGCTTGAATTGCTGGAAAAAGCGGGAAAGTAGACTGCTGGAAAGAGAAATCCTATGCCGATACGACTCATTAAATTGCCGAACGATTTCGATGCAGTGATCGATCTGACCATCAACTGCTTTCAATATCCGGAAAACGAAACGTGGAGCGTGCAATCCGACGATCAGGAAAATATCGTCGATATGTTCAAGAGTATCCAGCGCCTTTGGCCGCTGATCCGTCTTTTTCAGGTGGTCGTCCCGACGCTGCGCGACTTGTTGCACGGCCTGATCTGGGAGGAAGACGGTCGACCCGTGGGGATGATTTTCCTGCAGCGCCAGAAGACGACCGATACCTGGCATATTGGCAACGTGGCTGTCCTGCCCGAATATCGCCGGCGGGGGATTGCCCGCAGGTTGGTCGAAGATGGCCTGGCCCTTATTCGCGAACACGGGGGCAGGATGGCTTTGCTTGACGTTATTGCGGGAAATGTCCCGGCTTACACGCTGTATAAGCGGCTGGGTTTTGAGCATTACAACAGCCGTTTCGAATTCAATTACCTTCAGGATACTCCCCTCCCTGAACAGCCTTTGCCGGATGCCTACAAAAGCTCAGCGCTCAAGTTGTTGGACTGGCGGCCGAGCTTTGAGTTGGGAAGGCGCATCGTCCCTGCCGACGTGCGGAAATATGAGCCCGTTACCGAAGCGCACTACAAGACAGGCCCTGCCGGCCCCTTGTTCCTTGGCATTATGAAACTTGGCGGGATCAAGGCGGCAAGGATCATGGTCCAAACCCGGGAAGATGAAAAAATAGTTGCCGTGGCTTCTTACAGGATTCGCAAACGCGCCGGAGGGGTAAACGGCATATCCTTGCAGGTTGACCCTGGGCACAGCGAGGTTGCGCCTTATCTTTTGTCGTTTTTGATCAACACGGTGCTGCGTCTCAGTCCCGGGCGGCGCATAGAATTTGACGTACCGGGGTGGCAGAGCAAAGTGCTGGAAATTGTCGCCGAGACTCCCTGTACGAAACGGTATGAATATCACAGCATGGGGGCCGCTTTGTAGGCAAACAATCTGTGTTATTCTTTTTCCCCACGAACAACCGGGAATTCGTTCAAGCGCCAGCCACTTCAAAAGTGACTGGCGCTTCTTGCAAACGCTTGTCTAAATGACCCTGCGCCGTTGTTCCACGACCATCGCTTTGGCGATCTGGGCGGCCAGCGTGGCGTTGTTGCGCAGCAGGGCCAGATTGGCCTGCAACGACCTGCCCTCGCTCAACTCGTTGATGCGCTTGAGCAGGAAGGGGGTCAAATCCTGGCCGCGGGCGTTTTCCTTGCGGGCATCCCTGGACGCCTGGGCTATGATCGGATCGATCTCCTCGCGCGGCAGCGAACATTCGGCCGGGATCGGCTGTGCCACCAAAATGGCGCTCTTCAGCCCCATTTTCCAGTGTGCTTTGGCAAAATCGACGATCTCTTTGGCCGAATCAAGCTGCACGCTGACGGGCAGCTTGCTCTCGCGCGAGTAGAAGGCCGGGAATTCATCTGTCTGGAAGCCGACGACCGGCACAGCCATCGTTTCCAAATATTCAAGCGTAGCGGGCAGATCGAGGATGGACTTGGCCCCGGCGCAGACGACGATCATGGGCGTATCGGCCAGGGCTTGCATGTCGGTCGAGATGTCGAAGCGGGACTCCTTGTGGACGCCGCCGATCCCGCCCGTGGCGAAGACCTGGATCCCGGCGTGGTGCGCGGCGAGCATCGTCCCGGCGACGGTCGTCCCGCCGCTGGCCTTCTTGACGACAGCCGCGGCGAAGTCGCGGCGGCTGACCTTGAGCGGCTTGGGCGCGCTGGACAGCCGTTCGAGTTCGGCCTGGGTCAGTCCAATGCGCACGATGCCGTCCAGCACCGCGATGGTGGCCGGGACCGCGCCTTGCTGGCGGACATTCCTTTCCATCTCTTGTGCCAGCTCCATGTTTTGGGGGCGCGGCAGGCCGTGGGTGATGACGGTCGATTCGAGCGCGACGATGGGCATGGACAGGTTGAGCGCGCGCGAAATTTCGGACGAAAGAACGAAAAGATTTTTGGTCATGATTTACCTTGTAAAGGAGAGTAGTTTCACTGTGACCGAATCTGTTCCGGCCACAGGCTGCAAGTGGGGATCGGCAATTTCCAGATCCGGAGCGCCATTTTGGCTGAACACAACGTACACGCTGTCGTATCCGGTGTTGGTTTGGATGGTCGTCAAAATTTCATCCCAACTTTTCCCGGCTTGGATGGCCTGGTTGATGGACATGACGCTCACAAATTCATCCGGTTGCCATTCTAACCCAAATTTGACGTTGATCACCTCGCGTTGCAATATTTGCGGCGACCATTCCATGAAGGCCTCGTTGCCCACCGCCAGCACCGGGGCGTCGGGCGGAATTTGCGCTCGCACATCTTCCAGCGCGCGGATCTGCTGCTCCGTGATCTGCCATTCGGGGTCGGCGATCATGGCGTCCACGCTGGCGATGGCGTTGAAGGCCAAAATGAAAAACAGGATGGTTGTCGTGCCTGCCAGCAGCGTCAGCTTGCAAGACTTTTTTGGCAGCGCCTTGAAGGCCTTGCCCAGGGGCGGCAGGACCATTTCGACCAGTCCGCTGGCGGCCAGCAGCGGCGTGACGAGCGCCGTCAACCAGACGCTCTCGCGCGGAATCAGCGCAAAGGCGAAAAAGACGGTTGGCACGAACCAGCGGCGGTTGAAAAGATGCCAGAGCAAGCCCAGCAGAATCAAGGCATTCCACGCCAGCGCGTATTTTCCTCCGGCGTAGTTGAACTCAAAAAATGCTTTGCCAAAGCGGGCGATGAAGGAGCCGGTTTCCGGCCCGTTATATTGGGCCAGCAGGGGCGTGATGAAAATCCCTGCGCCATGATTGCGCGCCGCGGTCAGCCAGTAGGGCGCGGAGGCCAGAAGCCCGATTCCGCCGATGGCGAGCAGTCTGACGACCTCCTGTTTCCAGGGGCGGCGCAGCATGACGCTGACCGCGTAGATCACCGAGAGCGCGGCGGATGCTACCGCCGCGCCAGGGCTGGCGGTCACGCTCGCGGCGAGCAGCAGCCCCGCCCACAGGGCGTTCCGCAGGCTCTTCTGGCGCTCGAATTCGAGCAGGAAGTACGCATACCAGATGAGCGCCAGCGTCCCGAACGCCTCCGCCAGCCCGGCGGCTTCGATCTGGTTGACGAAAGCCGCGGGCATGAAGGCATAGGCGAAGAGCGCCGCGAAGATGATCTTCGTATCGCCGGTCAGCTTCCGCAGCAGCACATAAAAGGACGGCACACACAGCGCAGCGACAAGCGGCGGGAGCAGGTTGACGGTCAGGAATTGGGACGGGGAGAACAGGCTGAGGATGGCGGCCTGGACGTAAAATCCCAGCGGCGGATAGGCGAAGGGAATCCCGCCGGTCGAATAGTACGGGATGGTCGCAGGCAGGGCGTAATGATTCAGGATGATCTGCTGCGAAAATTCATGGAACAGTCCCCCCAGACGGAACGGCTCGTTCAGGTCGATCCGCATCAGGTGCCGGACCCGGAAGAGGATGCCGATAAAGATCAGCGCTCCGGCCAGGACGCGCCGGGCGAGACGCGCCAGAAAATCGTCACGCGGGTTGGGTGCGGCGCGGTTTGGCATCTCAGATCAGCAGTTGATCGTAGAGTTCTTCGAGGGAGAGATGGGGGTACACGCTGCCGGTATGACGCAGGGTCAATGACGCGGCGGAGACGCCCAGCCGGATGGCGTCGTCGAGGGAGATGTCGTTCAGCAGGGCGAAGATGACCGCTGCGGTCAGCGCGTCGCCGGCGCCGGTCGGGTCGCTGGGCTGGGTGCGGATGGCGGGGATGTGCCCGGTCGTCTCGGACGTGGCATAGCAGACGCCGAACTCGGCCAGTGTGACCAACGCGATCTGCGCGCCTTGTTCCACCAGGGCGCGTGCTGCGTCCATGCCGGTTTCGCGGTCGGTGGACGAAAACGTCTTGCCGGTCAGGATGCCGGCTTCGGCGCTGTTGGGCGCGATCAGGTAGAAGCGGTTGATGTGTTTCCTGAGCCGCTCGGCGAGCGTGGACGAGGCTGGATCGGCGCAGACCGGGATTTTGGCCTTGCGCGCCAGGCTCAGGGCGGTGCGCAGGGTTTTGGGGGGCAGGTTGGCGTCCACGAAGAGCAGCCCGGCGGCCTTGAAGGAATCTTCGTGTTCGCGCAGGTAATCGGACGTGAGTTCGTCCATCAGGCGCATGTCGTCCACAGCGAACTGGAGTTGGCCGCGCTGGTCGAGGATGCCCATGTAAAAGCCGGTCGGGTAATTGGCGGTGCGCATCACGTTGGAGACGTCCACGCCGGCGGCCTGCGTGTAGACGAGCATATCCTCGCCGCCCTGGTCTGCGCCGACGACGGTGATCAGGCTGACGGGCTGTCCCAGCCGCGCCAGGTTTTCGGCCACGTTGCGCGCCACCCCGCCGTAGGAGCGCCGGATGCGCGCCGGGTTGGACGTGCCGCTGTGCAAATCGGATTCCAGGCGGCCGATCACGTCCAGTCCCGCCGCGCCGATGACGAGGACGGGGGAGTCGGATTGTAGATGCGCATTATTTAAAAGTTTCATAATTTGGTTTTATACAAGAATATGGTCGTGATGCCGAGCATCCAAGCAAAATTGTTGCTTGACAATGAAGTTTA
>JAADGN010000058.1 GCA_013152325.1 Chloroflexota bacterium | reverse complement strand
TTCGCGCAGGGGCGCGCCCGAAAGGGTGTTGGCGACTTTACCGGCTGATCGTCCCCGAACGCGCGTTCGTCAGGCGGATCAGGGCCTCGACCGGCAGGCGGATATTGAGTCCGCGCTGCCCGCCCGAAACGTGGATTTCGGCATGCTCCCGCGCCGACGCGTCCAGCACGACCTGGAAGCCCTTGTTGAGCAGCGCCAGCGGCGAGATGCCCCCGGCCTGCAGCCCCGTCAGCGCCTCAGCTTCCTTCTCCGTCGGCAGATGCAGTTTTTTCTCGCCCAGGAGCTTCGCCAGTTTTTTCAAATCCACCTGACGCGGCCCCGGCACGACCGCCAGGACAGGCTTCCCCCCTTTGGGGCGCGTGACCACAATCGTCTTGAAGACGGTCTCTGCCGGGACGTCCAGCAGCCGCGCCGTCTCCAACGCGCCGAGCTTCTCGGCGGGGAGTTCATGGGCTGTATAGGGTATCCTGCGTGCATCGAGCAGGCGGGTGACGTTGTTGACGGGGGGCATTTTATCCATCATCCCAACCAGGTCACGAACGCCAAAAAACCTTTTTCTCGGCAACAATGCTATACTGGTCGGGACAGGGAATTCTATCACGGATCGGCCTGCGCCAATGCCGACCGCTGACCAAAAACGTAAAATCGCTGCATACAAGTCAGGTCTGTTCGGAAGATGTCCTGTAAAATCTCCCTGCGCTCTGCGCCCGGTGGTCCAAGAACAGAGCTTGCCAACCACCAACACCAGACAGGGAACCTATCGAAATCCAGGAGTTGGAAAAATGGATGAGTTGACGAATTGGCTGATCGAGGGGCCGCCATGGGTGGAATATCGCGCTCGCGTTGACTTGCTTGGACAACCGGAAGACGACCCGCAGGTGCTGCAAGCCCGCAACGCGATGTTGACCCATCCACAGATACAGGGCCTGCTGCATGAACTGGCCGAGTGGCCGGGGCCGATTTTAAAATCTCACAAATCGGCTGGGCACCTGCTGCACAAACTTACCTTCATCGCCGACCTGGGGCTCCGGGCAGCCGACCCCGGTGTGTCACAAATCGTTCAGCGGATATTTGAACACCTGTCGCCCGAAGGCATCTTCCAGGTGTTGGTCAACATCAATCCCCGGTATGGCGGCACAGGGGAAGACCAGTTCGTTTGGATGCTCTGTGATGCGCCGTCGGTGACGTATGCGCTGGTGAAATTTGGACTGGGCGAGGCACACGAAGTGCGAGCCGCTGTCGAATATCTCACAAGGCTGATACGGGATAATGGATGGCCCTGTGCTGCTGCGCCAGAGTTGGGCAAATTCAGAGGGCCGGGTCGCAAATCCGATCCGTGTCCCTACGCCAACCTTGTGATGCTCAAACTGCTCGCCCAATTTCCCGAAAGCCGTTCCGACACACCTGTGCAAACAGGCGCAGAAACGCTCCTGTCATTGTGGGAACAGCGGAGAGAGCGACGTCCCTACCTTTTTGCCATGGGGAGTGGTTTTAAAAAACTCAAAGCGCCCCTGGTTTGGTACGACATCTTGCACGTCGCGGAGGTGCTGACGCAAATTCCCTGGGCGCGCAGTGACGAGCGCTTGCTGGAAATGACAGAAATCATAAAAAGCAAAGCGGACCAAGACGGCCGCTATACCGCCGAATCCGTTTGGATGGCCTGGAAAGGCTGGGGCTTTGGGCAAAAGCGAACCCCCTCCAGATGGCTGACGTTGGTAGCCCAACGAATTTTGAAACGGGTGGATTTGCCAGCGTAAAGTTCAGGCAATTCGTTTTCGACCTGTCCCACCTTTCCCTTCGCCCCCGTTAGCCGGAACAACAAAAGAGTGTGGCTGGGTTTCTCCGCCGCGCTCTTTCTCTTTACCCAAGCCTCCCCAACACATCCAGCAAGCGCTCCGGCCAGTCGGGCGCGCGGCCAAACGTCAGCCAGTAGGCGTTTTTACCGCCGCGGGTGCCAGGCCCAAGGTCGCGCACGGGACGCGGCGGCTGCCCCTCGCCGAGGGGCGGGTAACGCAGCACGATCCGTCCATTTTCCATCCCCACAGAGACCAGCCCGGCGCGTTCCGCCCGCATCTTGACGAGGATTTGATAGAAAAGATTCTCGACCATCTCCGGCGGCGGGCCAAAGCGGTCGGTGAATTCAACCGCCAGGGCGTCCAGCTCCCCCTCGTCGGCGATGTCAGCCAGACGGCGGTACAGCCGCAAACGCAGGTCGTGATCGGGGATGTATTCCACGGGGATCCCCACCGCGAGGGGCAGTTCCACGTTCACTGGCTGGTTTAAGGTTTGAAGGTTTAAAGTTGAATGTAAATGCGACGCTCCTTCAACTTTAAACCTGGAACTTTTTACTGCCTCCGACAACAAGCGCGTATACAAGTGGAAGCCCACCGTCGCAATATGTCCGTGCTGGCGGGTGCCGAGCAGATCGCCCGCGCCGCGTATCTCCAGGTCACGCATGGCAATCGAGTAGCCCGCGCCAAGCTGGGTATTCTCGGCGATCACTTCCAGCCGCGCCTGCCCTTCGCGCGTGGGCGGCTTCTTGCGGTGACGGAAGAAGTAAGCATAGGCGCGCACCGCGCCGCGTCCAACACGGCCGCGCAGTTGGTAAAGCTGCGCCAGCCCAAAGGTATCGCCGCGGTCGACGATCAGCGTGTTGGCGTTGGGGATGTCCAGGCCCGATTCGATGATCGTCGTCGAGAGCAGCACGTCAACTTCACCGGTCGTGAACTGCCGCATGACGCGCGAGAGTTCGCCCTCCCGCATCTGACCGTGGCCGATAGCGATCCGCGCTTCGGGGACGAGTTTCTGCAAATGCGCCTGCATCGCGCGGATGGTCTGCACACGATTGTGAACAAAAAAGACCTGCCCGCCGCGCCCCAGTTCGCGCAAGATGGCCTGGCGCACCAGCCGCGGCGAATACGGCCCGACATGGGTCACGATCGGCAAACGTTCTTCGGGCGGCGTATTCAAGTTAGAGATATCGCGCACGCCGGTCAGCGCCATGTAGAGCGTGCGCGGGATGGGCGTGGCCGTCATCGTCAGCACGTCCACCTCGGTGCGCAATTTCTTGAGATACTCCTTGTGCGTTACGCCGAAGCGCTGCTCCTCGTCAACGATGACCAACCCTAAGTCTTTGAATTCCACGTCCGGCGAGATCAGGCGGTGCGTACCGATAACGATGTCCACCGCGCCGGTCGCCAGCCCATACAAGATTTGTGACTGCTGGCGCGGCCTGCGAAAACGCGAGAGCATCTCGACCGCAACCGGGAACGCGGCCAGCCGCTGGCGAAAGGTCTCGTAATGCTGCTGGGCCAGCACCGTGGTCGGCACCAGCATCGCCACCTGCTTGCCGTCCATCACAGCCTTGAACGCGGCGCGCAGCGCCACCTCGGTCTTGCCGTAGCCGACATCGCCGCACAACAGCCTGTCCATCGGGCGCGGCGACTCCATATCCTGCTTGACGTCCTGAATGACGCGCAACTGGTCGCCGGTCTCGACGTAGGGGAAGCTGGCCTCCAGTTCCATTTGCCAGGGCGTATCGGGGCCGAACGCGAACCCCCGCGCGACCTGGCGGCGGGCGTACAGATCAAGCAGCTCCTCGGCCACTTTCTGCACCGCTTCTTTAACGCGACCTTTGGCATGCTTCCACTCAACGCCGCCCAACCGGCTGATGGAAGGCGCGCCTCCGTCCGGCCCGATGTAACGCGTCAGGCGGTCGGCCTGATGAACGGGGACGAACAACTGGCCGCCATCCTTGTATTCGACGCACAGGAACTCGCGCTCGTAGCCGTCCAATGAACGCTGCACCAGCCCGGCATAACGCCCGATGCCGTGATCCACGTGCACGATCCAGTCGCCGGGATGCAGGTCCGCGTAGGCCGCTTCGGGCGCGGCTGCCGCCGGACGCTGACGTCGGCGCGGCTTCGGGCGTTCCCAGCCAAAGATTTCGGAATCGGTAACGAGATGGGTCTGACCAAGCGTCCAACCCGCAGAGAGCGAGGCGCACAAAAAGGTCGGGCCGCGAGACGACGAATCCGCCGTCTCGTCAGGGGTATACCTCTCCCGCCACAACTCATCCAGGCGTTCACACTGCCGCGAGGCGATGACGACACGCTCCCCGTTCGCAACCCGCTCGGACAGATAGTCCATAAAAGGTTTGAGCCGCCCGCCAAAGCGCGGCAGCGCCGCGAAGGGCGGTGAGAGACTCGTCCCGCTCCCGGGCTCGGCGGTGGAATATCCCAGCTCCAGCCAGGAGCGGCCGCGCAAACTGTCTTCCAGTTCCGACCAGGTCAGGTATGGGACGGGAAAATCGGCCGGCAGCGTCCCTTCGGCGATACTATCCTGGCGAAAAGCGACCGCCTGCCCCTCGATCTCATCCACAGCGGCCTCAGCCATACTCACATCGTCCACCAGCACCAGCGCGCGCGCCGGGAGGTAATCCAGCAGGCTGGCCGGGAAGGGATGCAAAAGCGGGATGTGGAATTCGGTCAATTGGTCGGAGCGGTCCGACAAGTCTGATCGGTCTGAGCGATCGGGCAAAAGGAATTCGCGCGCCGGAGTGACCAGCACCGCCTCCAATTTCTCGACCGTACGCTGGGTGGCCGGGTCGAAACGCCGGATCGTCTCGATCTCGTCGCCAAAGAAATCCAGCCGGACGGGAAGCGTCTCCGCGGGAGGCCAGATGTCGAGCAGGCCGCCGCGGTGGGAAAACTGTCCCGGCTCCAACACCGTATCCACGGGCTGGTAACCAATGCGCAGCCAAGTCTCCAGCAACAACCCCGGTTGGACGTTCTGCCCCACCGAGAGTCGCCTGGAGGCCTTGAGAAAATCGCGGCGCGGCAGGGTGCGCGCCATCAGCGCACGCGCCGAAGCGACGATCACCGGCGGAAGCTCGGGCTTGTCTGCAAAAGGCAAATGGCAGACGGCCAACGCAGTCAACGCCCGCATGCGGTCGCGGCGGTTCGTCACGCCCCAGGCAGCATCTTCATAAAAAAGCGGGTTCGGTTCGGGAAAAAGGTAACGCGGCGATCCACCCAGCCAGAAGGCCAGTTCGTCGGTGAACGCCAGGGCGCGATCGGCGCGGTCGGTCA
>JAADGN010000082.1 GCA_013152325.1 Chloroflexota bacterium | reverse complement strand
GGGGAGCGATCCCCGCGCGGAGATTTGTCCCGAGGAAAACAAAAAAACGGCCGCTCGGCCGTTTTTTGTTTTCCGTCAAAGGGCATCTAGAACATCTCCCGATTCTCCATCACCCAATCGAACAACCTCTTGATCCCTGCCCCCACGTCGATTTTCGGCTGCCAGCCCAGCTCATCCGCCGCCTTGCGGATGTCGGCGTAAAAGACGCGCTGGTCGCCGGGACGCCAGTCGCCGCGCTCCACCGGGATTTCCCGTCCAAGCAGCTTTTCGAGCAGCGGGAAGAACTCGGCATAGACCGAGATCACATTCCCTGGCCCGCCGCCCAAATTGTAGACCTGCCCCGCCGCCGCATCGATCCGCGCGATCGCCGCATCGTAGGCGTCCAGCAGGTCGTCCACGTGCAGCACGTCGCGCACCTGTTTGCCGTCGCCGTAGATCGTGATCGGCCTCCCCGTCACCGCCGCGATGATGAACCACGCCAGCCAGCCCTGATCCTCCACCCCGAATTGACGCGGGCCGTAGATGCAGGATTGGCGCAGGACGACGGACGGGATACCGTAAATCCGCGAATAGTCGCGGACATATTGATCGCCCGCGCCCTTGCTGCACCCATAGGGACTGTGGAAATCGAGCGGCTGCGATTCGGGGCAGCCATGCGGCAGATCCGCGTAACGCCAGCGGGTGGGCTCCTCGGCGAGCGCGACGTCTTCCATCCCCCCGTAAACCTTGTTCGTGGACGCGTACAGCACGGCCGGATTCCGACCGGAAAACCGCGCCGCTTCGAGAACGTTGAACGTGCCCAGCGCGTTGATCTCGAAATCCTCGCGCGGATGGACGACCGAGGTCGTCACCGCGACCTGCGAGGCCAGGTGGACGATGACGTCCGCGTCACGCGCAGAGGCGGTCAGCAGGCCCGCGTCACGCACGTCCCCGACGACGAGCCGGAACGCGTCCGCGCCGTAGGTTTGGCGCAGCCAATCCAGATTAAGCGGCGCACCCGCCCGTGACAGATTGTCATAGATCGTGACGTCCTCGCCGCGCGCCAGCAGACGATGGACGTAATTCGAACCGATAAAACCGGCGCCGCCGGTGACGAGAAACTTCTTTGACATGGCAACTCCTACCTTACATGCCGCCGCGGGGAGGGCGTAGCCCGGCGACGCGATCTCCCCATCCAAAAAGGAGATTGCTTCGCCCGCTGGTGCGGACCCGCAACGACATTAACTTTTCGACACAAGGTTCAATATCGACGTTATACGGAAATTTATCCCTGACCCTGCTACGGGTTTTTGCGCTCCCAGTATACAACCAAAGACAAAATACAACCAGCGGAACGCCCCCGCTACTTCCCGCTTTCCTTGCACGCTTTTCTTTCCAGCCTCCCCAGACGGTGCTCCAGATCCGCCAGCCAGTGACGGCGGGCGTAGACGGGGAAATCCTCCGCGCGGACCAGCTCCAGCGCGGCGCGGGTATGCGCCTGCGCGGCGGCGTAATCTTTGACGCGGTGTTCGTGATATTTGGCGAGTTCCACGTGGGCATAAACACGACCGTCGGCGGCAGCCTTTTCCCACCAGCGGACGGCCTCGCCCAGGTCGCCGCGCCGGCGCTGCAAGATGGAAAGCCGCTTCACGGCGCGCGCGAAATCTTCTGCGGGCAGTTCGCCATCCAAGCCGTGCTCGTAGAGCCGGGCGGCCTCATCCCAGCGGCGCAGGTCTTCGAGCAATTTGGCGATCGCGATCAGATCCAGATTGTGCTGGACGGCCTCGCCCAGCGGATCGGCCAGCATGTCGCCGGCGTGACTGAGCAGCGCTGCCAGGGAGAGCACGTCGACCGCGTTGTGGTAGAACACGCCTTTGAGCGGAGCCGCATCGCCGCTGCGCAGGTAGTCGAAATACAGCCAGGGGATTTCGCAGCCCGGCACTTCTTCGCTCGTGCGCGTGATCTCGAGCACGTGCTCCTCGATGTATTTCAGCGTACGGGAGGGCAGCCTGTCGCGCCACAGGCGGCGGGAGAGATGAAGCAGGTCGAGATGGGCGTAGCCTTCGAACGGGACGGGAATGCCATGCAGGATGTAACGGGTGGCAAGCAGCGGCGCGTCGAAGGATTTGCCGTTGTAACTGACCAACGCCTCGCACGGCGCGATGAACTCGGCCAGCGCTTCGAGCAGGGCCGGTTCCTCCGCCGGATCACGCATGAAGAACTGCGCCAGGCGAAATTCGCCGTTCTCGAAACGCCCCGCGCCGACCATGAAGGCATACGTCCCCGTCCCGCCGGCCAAGCCGCTGGTTTCGGTGTCGAAAAAGACGAAGCCTTCCGGCGGCAGTTCGCGCAGACGGTCGTCCCCCGCCCAGGCCGCGACCACGTCCAGCGGCGCGGTGGGCAGCAAGGCGGCGCGTCCGTGGCGGTGATCGAGCGGGTAGCGCGTCTCGCTGACGAAAGTCTCGCCGAAACGGGTTTGACGGTAGTCGCCGGGGACGACGCGCTCGATCGGGGTGCGGCGGGCAGGCGGCGGCTGGGTCCGTTTCGCCGCGCCGATCTTCACGCCCAGCGATTTGAGTTTGTCGGCCAGAGATGGCCCGGAATCAGAATCCATGCGTCTATTTTACCGCCAACGGGAAATCATGCTAAACTAAGCCAGTCAAAGGAGGAACCATGCTGAGATTCCCTGAACAAGGCCGCACAAAGGAAGATGTGCTGGCGACCATGCGCGCGGCGCGCGACCACGACATCCAGTGGCAGCAAGGCAAGGTTTTCGGACTGATCTACCACATCGACGAAGCCGTGGATGCGCTGCTCCAGGAGGCCTTCACGATGTTCTTTGCCGAGAACGGTTTGAACCCGACGGCCTTCCCCAGCCTGAGAAAATTCGAGACCGAGGTGGTCGCCATGACCGCCAGCCTGCTGGGCGGCGGCTCTGCGACAAGCCCGGGGGTTGTGACCGGCAACATGACGTCTGGCGGGACGGAGAGCCTGTTGTGCGCGGTCAAGACGGCGCGTGATTGGGCGCGTGTGCACCGGCCCGAAGCGACGCAGCCGGAGATATTGCTGCCGCGCAGCGCACACCCGGCCTTCGAGAAAGGCGCCCAGTATTTCGGGCTGAAAACCGTGTTCGTGCCGGTGCGGGACGACCTGCGCGCGGACGTGGGAGCCATGATCCGCGCCGTCACGCCGAACACGATCCTGATGGTCGGCTCGGCGCCGGCTTATCCGCACGGCGTGGTGGATCCGATCCGCGAGTTGGCCGCCGCGGCGCAGGAACTCGGCCTGCTTTTCCACGTGGACGCCTGCGTGGGCGGCTTCATGCTGCCTTTCGTGCGCAAGCTGGGCTACCCCGTGCCGGATTTCGACTTCAGCGTGCCGGGCGTGACCTCCATGTCGGCAGACCTGCACAAATATGGTTATGCCGCCAAAGGGGCCTCGGTCGTGCTCTACCGGACCCCGGAGCTGCGCCGTTACCAGATGTTCGTCTCGACGGATTGGTCGGGCGGTATCTACCCCTCGCCAACGCTGGCCGGAACGCGTCCCGCCGGGCCGATTGCCGCGGCCTGGGCCGTCCTGAATTATCTTGGCGAGGACGGCTATCTGGAGATCAGCGAGGCCGTGATGAAAACGGTCAAACACATCCAGGCGGGGGTGAACGCCATTCCCGGGCTGAAGGTCCTGGGCGACCCGGAGATGAGCGTCTTCGCGATCGCCGCCGATCCTTCGACGGGCTCGGGACTCGACATTTACGAAGTGGCCGACGAACTTGGCGAGCGCGGCTGGCACCTCGACCGGCAGCACTTCCCAAAGAGCCTGCACATGACGGTCAACTATGCCCACGTCGCCGTGGCAGACGAATTCCTGCACGACCTGGCAGAGGCCGTGCGCGTGGTGCGGCGGCCGTCCTTGCGCAAGACGGCGGGGAAATTCGTCATCTGGCTTGCCAACGTGCTGACGCGCATCCTGCCGGAGCGCTGGGTCAGCGCGGCGATGGGCAAAGTCTCAGCATTGCTGGGCGGGAGCGGCGGCGGTCTGCCGGAACGCATGGCCCCGATGTACGGTCTGATCGGGTCGCTGCCGAATCGAGGGGATTTGAAAGAGTTGGTGTTAGATTTGCTAGACAGCATGACGCGATACAGCGACAGTGAATAGCGAACAGTCGGCCGTTGCAGGGGATCACTGTTGACAGGATACCGTTTACCGAACACCGAAAACTGAACCCCGGCATGACGGAGGAGCGACCAATGAGCGAAGCAACGCAGGTATCGAAGAACCAACTCCCGTTTTGGAAAAAAGCCATCTTCGGCGCAGGCGACTGGAGCATCTCCAGTTTTGGCACACTGCGCCAGATTTTTTATGCCATCTTCCTGACCGACGTGGTTGGACTGGATGCGCGGCTGGCCTCGGTCGCCGCGCTGCTCGGCATCATCTGGGACGCGGTCAACGATCCGCTGGTCGGCATGATCAGCGACCGCGTGGACACGCGCTGGGGACGGCGGCGTCCGTTCTTGCTGTGGTTCGCTGTCCCTTACGGGCTGGGATTCATGCTGCTGTGGTGGGCGCCGCCCTGGGAGAGTCAGATTGCGCTGGCGATCACTGTCTCGCTGGCCTATATGCTCAGCGACACGCTCCAGACCTTCATCTTTGTCCCGCTCTACGCGTTGACGCCCGAAATCGCCCCCGATTACGACGAGCGCACCTCGCTGACCGGTTTCCGCATGTTCTTCAACCTGCTCGCCTCGCTGACCACCGCCGTCGCCGCGCCGGCCATCGTGGATGCGGTGCTGGCCTCCGGCGCGACGCAGCAGCAGGGCTATATGATTGTCTCGGCTTTGTTCGGCGGGCTGGCCATCATCCCGCTGCTGCTGATCTTCTTCACCATCAAGGAGCGGGAGCGCAGCAGGGAAGAGATCGAGAAGGAGCAGAAGACGCCCTTTATGGAAATCGTACGCATGGCCTGGGCCAACATCCCCTTCCGCTTTGCGACCGGGCTGTACATGCTCAACTGGATCACCTTCGACCTGGTTGCGCTGGTGTTACCCTTCTACCTGACCTACTGGGTGGCCTCCGGAGACTTGCTGGCGAAGGCGGTCGGCCTGCCGCTGGAATCAGCGGTCTTTGCCTTCCTGCTGGTCACCTCGGTGGTCGTCCTGCCATTTTGGGTCTGGCTCTCGCACAAAATGAGCAAACGCCACGCCTATATGATCGGCATGGGCTTTTGGGCGGTGGTGCAATTGCTGATCTTCGGCATCCAGCCCGGGCAGGTGAGCTACATTCTGTTCCTGTCCATGCTGGCCGGGATCTCGGTCTCGACCGCGCACGTGCTGCCCGATTCGATCTTCCCCGACGTGATCGAGTGGGACGAACTGCGCACCGGCCGCCGCCAGGAGGGCATCTACTACGGCGTGAAAAACTTCGTCCGCAAGTTGACGGGGGCGGTGGCCATCTTCCTGGCCCTGCAGGTGCTGGGCTGGTTCGGGTATCAGTCCCCGCCGGAGGGCGCGACGTACTTCGCGCAGCCCGCTTCGGCGTTGATGGCCATGCGCGTGCTGATCGGTCCCTTCGGCGCGCTGCTGCTGATCAGCGCGATCGTCATGGCCTGGTTCTATCCGCTGACGCGCGAGCGCCACACGCGGATAAGAAGGCTGCTGGCGAGGAAAAAAGCCAGGACAAAGGACACTTAATCGCAAAGGACACGAAGGGAAAAATGTTCGGGAACAGCAATTCTCATTTTAGCCTTGTGGTAACGGCTTTAGTCGTGTTTCAGGGCCAAGAGGCGACTGAAGTCGCTACTACAGCAGATTCCATTCCATCTCCAAGCCCTCCAGCAGCGCTCACAACCGTATCTCCCAACCATCTTTTGCGTCATACCAAATGGAAGTATCGTGACCCCGGAACGTGACCTCCTTCAAAAGGCGCAGCGCCTGGAATCCAATGCGCTGGCCGAAATCTACGACGCCTACAGCCCGGTGCTCTATCGCTACGCCATGCGTCTGCTCGGCGACGTAGACCTGGCCGAGGAGTGCGTCTCGGAGACGTTCACACGCTTCCTGCAAGCCCTGAAGAAAAAGCGCGGTCCCAAAAACCACCTGCAAGCCTACCTGTTCCGCATCGCGCACAACTGGATCACCGACCAGTACCGCCGCAAGGGACTGACCACGGTTTCGCTCGAAGCGGGGCTTTCGGTGGCATCCAGCGAGAATCTGGAGCAGACCGCCTTTCAAAATCTGCGCGGAGAACGCGTGCGCGCCGCCCTGCAGCATCTCACGCCGGACCAACGGCAGGTCATCGTGCTCAAGTATTTGGAAGGCTGGGAAAACGCCGAAGTAGCCCAGGTATTGGACAAACCGGTTGGAGCCGTCAAGTCGCTGCAGCATCGCGCGCTGGCGGCGTTGAAACGAATTCTTTTGGATGACGAAAATGGCCAAAACCCCTGACGAGAATCTCGACCCCCGTTTGCAATCCCTGCTGAACGAGATCAAACCCGTTCCGCCCCGCGACCCGAAACGTGCCGCGCGCGGACGGGCGCGATTCCTGACCCAGGCCGCGGAAATTCGTCAGCAGGCCGTATCTCGCAGCCCCTATCTGCGTCTTAGAGAGTGGTTGGACAACATACGCAGAAAGGAGAATTTTGCTATGACCACTCTCATATCCGTAATTACCATTTTGGGGCTGCTGCTGGGCGGCACGGGAACCGTATATGCCTCACAGGACAGCCTGCCGACCGACGTGCTCTATCCGGTCAAGGTACTCACCGAGGAAGTTCGCCTGGAGCTTGCCGCAGATCCACAAGCCGAAATGAACCTGCTGCTCGGCTATGCCCAGCGCCGGGTGGATGAGATCGCCGCCCTGGTCGAAGAAGGGGTTATCCCCCCCGACGCGACCATGACGCGCCTGAATCTGCAGCTTCAGCAGGCTTTGCAGCTTGCCAGCCAAATGGACGACGCGGCGATGACCCAGGCCCTCCTGCAAAACCAGACCAGGCTGCACATCATGCTGCAAAACCAATTGCAGCGTATGGAAAACATCCCCGCCTCCGGTGAGGCCGAACTGGCGCTGGAGCAAGTGCGCATTCGCCTGGAAGAGCAGCTTCGGCTGGTCGAAAATGGTCTTGCTGACCCGCAAGGTTTCGAACAGACCATGCGAGAAGAAGCGCAGCATCGCGCTGAAGGAACGCCGCCAATGTTTGAAGCCCCCATGACCGGGGAGACCATGACCCCCATGCAAGGCGGCAACGGACAGGGACACGGCCCCTTCGGCGGCATGACGGGCACTCCCGAGCCAGGGATGGGCACACCGCAGCATACGCCTGGTAGTGGGCCGGGCGGTGGTATGCCGGGCGGCGGCTACGACCAAAATCATCCGTAAACCACAACCCTTTGCATCCCCTGAATCATCACCTCCCGCAGGTTTCGACCCTGCGGGAGGTGTGCTTGTTGCGGGAGAACTTCCCCAAATCCATCGTCGACGCGCTAACCGGCGGGGCGGCTGCGCTGGCGGAGCACCTCGAACATGAGCACCGCGCCCGCCACGGCGGCGTTGAGCGACTCCGTCCCGCCGGGCATGGGGATGTGCACCGACGCGTCGGACAGGTCGCGCGCCGGTTGGCTGGCTCCCGCGGCCTCCCCGCCAACGATCAACGCCAGCGGGGGGCGGAAATCCGCCTCCCAGCAGGAGAGGCCCCCCTTCATCTCGGCCAGATAGACGTACAACCCGTCCACGCGGGAACGGATCGTGTCCCAGCCCAGGGGCAGGATCGGCAGCCTGAAATGAGCGCCCATCCCGGCGCGCAGCACCTTCGGCGCGAAGGCATCCGCCGTCTCCGGCGGCAGGAAAACAGCGCCCGCGCCCGCGGCGGCTGCCGTCCGCAAAAGCGCGCCCAAATTGCCCGGATCACGGATGCGGTCGGGGATGAGGACAAAATCAAGTTCCCGGGGAACGGGCAACGGGGAATAGTCGAGGACGGCCAGGAGGCCTTGCGGCGTTTCCGTCCCGCTGACCGCTTGCAGGAGGGACGCAGCGACTTCTTCCACGTCCGCCCCTGAGGCCCGGAGCGCGGCGACGAGCGCCTGACCGCGCTCACCCAGGCCATCGCTATACAACGCCAACCGGATCGGCCACGCGCAGGCCAACGCCTCCTCCACCAACCGCACCCCCTCCGCAACGAAGGCATTTTCCCTGCGGCGCTCTTTCGGGCGTCCCTGCAAGGCGCGCACGAGTTTGAGTTTCGGGTTCTGTGAAGAGGTGATCATATCCCCTCGCCGCGCGCCTGCCAGGCCTGCAAAAACGCGTCCACGTCGGCCTGACCGTAGAGCACCAGGCGCACCTGTCTCACGCTGGAATCCGGATTCTCGGCAAAATCGTGCGCTATCGCCGCGAAGATCACCGCCGCGGCGCGCTCCTTTGGGAAGCCAAAGATGCCGGTCGAGATGGCAGGCAAGGAAATGGACGCCAGTCCAAGCTGCGCGGCGACGCGCAGGGAACCGGCCACCGCCGCGGCCAGTTTTGCGTCCTCGTCCCCGTCGCCCCAGACCGGACCAACCGCGTGGATCACGTACCGGCTCGGCAGTTTCCCGCCCGTCGTCCAGGCCGGATCGGCGTGACTGACCGGGCCGTGCTCCCGCACCCAGGCGTTACTCTCCTTTTGGATCACCCGCCCGCCGCGGCGCGCGATCGTCCGCGCCACGCCGCCGCCGTGCTGGAGCCGGCTGTTGGCCGCGTTGACGATGGCGTCCACCTGCTCCTGCGTGATGTCGCCCTGCACGATCTGGAATATCCGGCCGGACGGGAAGGTTCGTTCGATCAGGACTGTATTCATGGGAACATTTTACCTGATAAAAAATGCCCTGTCAGGAGCCTGGCCTCTGACAGAGTCTGTCCCGGTTAAAACGACACAGGGACGCGATAGATCGCGTCCCTGCGGCTGGAAATCTTGCGGAATTACGCTTCGTTGGCTTTCGCCACCACCGCTGAAAAGGCTTGCGGATCGCGCACGGCCATGTCGGCCAGCATCTTGCGGTTGATCTGAATATCCGCTTTCTTGAGCGCATAGATCAGGCGGCTGTAGGTCATGCCGTTCAGGCGGGCCGCGGCGTTGATGCGGGCGATCCACAGTTTGCGCAGATCGCGCCGCCGGACGCGGCGGTCGCGGTACGAATACCAGAGACTCTTCAGCATCGCTTCGTTGGCGCGACGGAAGAGCTTGCTCTTGGTGCCGCGCTGACCTTTGGTCAGTTTTAAGATTTTTTTGTGACGTCGGTGTCCGTGAGGACCTCTTTTCACACGAGCCATTGTTCACCTCCTGCGAACCCCTGGGCGTCGGGGCGGGAATTCATCCCTGCCGCCAGTTGCATACACCCAACAGCCGCAACTAAAATTCGAATACGAAAACCTATTTCTTCATGTTTGGCGCCAGACGCTTGATGCGCTTGATCATCCCGCGACCTTCCACGGTCACCATCTCGTCAAGCAGCGCCTTCGTGCGCTTGGACGTGCGTCGGCGGAAGTGGCTTTTCCCGCCTTTGGTACGCACCAGTTTCCCAGAACCGGTCAGGCGGAAACGCTTGGAAGTCGCCTTGTGGGTCTTGAGCTTGTACTTTTTGACTTTCACTTTTTTTGCCACAATCATACTCCTTTCACAAAAATACCGCGGGCTCGGTCGATCTCCCGCGGAGATTAACGTTTTCCTGGAGAGCTTGCTATTCAGCGTCCTTTTTGGGAGCAGCCTTTTCCTTTTTCTTCTTGGGTCCTTTGACAGGGGCCAAAATGACCATCATGCGGCGGCCTTCCATCTGCGGCGGTTGCTCAACCGTACTCACATCCGAGAGTTCCTGAGCGATCTCTTTCAGATCTTCGAGCGCGATTTCGGGATAATCCATCTCGCGGCCGCGGAAGCGGATGGTGACCTTCACCTTCATCCCGTTTTCCAGCCAGCGACGCGCATCCTTGACCTTGAAACCGCGGTGGTGTTCGTTGGTCTTCGGACGCAGGCGGATCTCCTTGAGTTCGACCTTGGTCTGCTGCCTGCGCGCCTCTTTCTCCTTCTTTGCCCGTTCGTACAGGAACTTGCCGAAATCCATCACCCGGCAAACAGGCGGCTTAGAAGTTGGAGCGACCTCCACCAGGTCAAGTTCCGCTTCATTGGCGATCTTCATCGCCTCCTGGATTGTCACAACACCCAGGTTCTCCCCGGTCGGGCCGATCAGGCGGACTTTGGGAGATCGAATGGCTTGGTTTACGCGAAAATGGTTGGCGCTGATATGCTTCTCCTTCTTATTTATACCGACTTTTTTAGCGGAGGCATGATACCACACATCCAGCAGAGTCGTCAACGAATCCGACGAATCCCGCCCGAATTCGCGCGGTTTTTCAAAAGTACCTGCCCATCCTTTCTCTGTACCCGAAAATCGCGGAAAGTTCCGTGAAAACGGCAGGGAATCCGTCCGATCCACGAGTTCCGTGTACGAAAACGAGCGCGCGATAGGATTTTGAGCAAGCCGCGGGATAGCCCTGCGCACTCATTGACGATTCCCCCATTCAAGCATACAATAGCCTCACAATCCAATAACGGCCAGGGTGCCTCTCCCCCGGATGGGAAGGTTTAAAGGCGAAGCCGGTGCAAGTCCGGCGCTGTCCCGCAACTGTAAGGCAGCTGCCAGTTATCAGCCGATAGCTATCAGCTCCAAGCCAGGTCGCCCGCCTTGGTCGGTTCACCACACTCTCGTGGAAAGGAGGTGGGAACGGCCAGATTCGACCTCGCCATCCCCCTCCCCTGTCTAACCGGCAGGGGATTTTGCTTCCATCATTTCTTGTCAAGGAGACCCTATGTTTCGTAAACTACTTTTCGGATTGTTGACCGTCAGCCTGCTGTTGACGGCTTGCGCCCCCGCGGCGCCCCCAAGCCCCGCGCCGGCCCCCGTTTCGACGGAGGCGCTCGCCACCGAAATACCCACCGCCATTCCCACGCCCGAACCCATCGCCGTGACCGACGGTCTGGGCCGTGAAGTCACGCTCACCGTCGCGGCGCAGACCGTCGTCTCATTGGCCCCGTCCAACACGGAAATACTTTTCGCCGTAGGCGCGGACGGGCAGACTGTCGGCCGCGATATGTTCTCGGACTATCCTGAAGCAGCCGCCTCCCTGCCAGATGTGGGCGGCTCGATGGGCGCGTACGATCTGGAGGCTATCGTCGCCCTGAGCCCCGACCTGGTGCTGGCCGGAGGCATCAACTCGCCCGAATTGGTCAAATCGATTGAAGACCTGGGGCTGACAGTCTATTACCTGCCCAACCCGGGCACGCTGGAGGAAATGTACGCCAATCTTGAGACGGTCGGCCAACTGACCGGTCACACGGACGACGCGGCCGCGCTGGTCGAATCGCTCCAGGCGCGCGTCGCAGCCGTGGACGAGAAGATCGCCAGCGTCAGCGAGCGGCCTTCCGTCTTCTATGAACTGGATTCTACTGACCCAGCCAAACCCTACACCGCCGGCCCCGGCACCTTCGTCGACTTGCTCATCGACCGCGCCGGCGGCGACAACATCGGCAGCGAACTCGAAGGACAGTGGGCGCAGATCAGCCTGGAACAACTGATCGTGCTGAACCCCGACGTGATCCTGCTCGGCGATTCACTCTTTGGCACGACGGTCGAATCGGTCAAGCAGCGCCCCGGCTGGGAGGCGTTGGCCGCCGTCCAGAATGACCAGGTCTTCCCCTTCAACGACAATCTGGTCAGCCGCCCCGGCCCGCGTCTGGTGGATGGGCTGGAAGCGTTGGCAAAACAATTGCATCCCGATCTGTTCCGGTAAGCGCGGACGACTGTCTGCCGCCGCATCCCATTATGCGCCGCCCCTTTTTTCTCGCACTCATCTTTCTCTCCCTGGCGATTCTCTTGTCTGTCGCCATTGGTTCGGTCTTTATCTCTCCGGCCGAACTATGGCAAATCGCCTCCGGGTGGGCGCGCGGGGCGGCGCTTCCCGATCCTTTGCAGACCTTTGCCTTCATCATCCTGGCGATCCGTCTGCCGCGCACCGCGTTGATCGCGTTGACCGGCGCTGCCCTGGGCGGGAGCGGAGCGGCCTATCAGGGGTTGTTCCGCAATCCGTTGGCCGACCCGTATTTGATCGGCGTGGCCTCCGGCGCGGGACTGGGCGCGGTCATCGCCATGTCGGTGCGCTGGCCGTACTCCTTCTGGGGGCTGATGGCCATCCCGCTGGCGGCCTTCGTCACGGCTTTGTTGACGGTCTTTCTCGTGTACTGGCTGGCGCGCGTGGGAGGCAGCGTACCAACGACCAATTTGATCTTGGCGGGCGTGGCCGTCGGCGCGTTTGCGACCGCGCTGACCTCCTTCCTGATGCTGCGCTCCCAAGGCGAATTGCGGCGGGCATTGGCATGGCTGTTGGGCGGCGGAAGCCAGACGGGATGGGTTCCGGTGCTGACGATGCTGCCCTATCTCCTCATCGGGGTGGGCGTGCTGCTCTTCAGCGGCCACGCGCTCAATCTGCTTCAGTTTGGCGACGAACAGGCCCAGCAACTGGGCTTGCCTGTGACGCGCGCCAAGACGGTCATCCTCGTCGCGGCCTCGCTGACGACGGCGGCCGCGGTGGCTTTCTCCGGCATCATCGGCTTTATCGGTTTGATCGTCCCGCACGTCATGCGCATGTGGTGGGGCGGGGATTATCGCCGCCTGATCCCGCTCAGCATTCTCGGCGGGGCCGCTTCCCTGCTGGTCGCGGACGTGCTGGCGCGCGTCGTGCTGTCGCCGCAGGAACTGCCGGTCGGCATCCTGACTGCGCTGGCCGGCGCGCCGTTCTTCCTGTGGGTGCTGCGGCGGGCGAAAAACCAGGGATTTTGGTAGTGGACTGCGCGGGGATGAAACTTGGCGTCCTGCACGTCTTCGCGGCAAAAAGGACCAAATGTTAAAACTCCACAATCTCTCCGTTTCCTACGGCGCACGACGGGTGCTGCACGAGGTCTCCCTCGACGTGCAGGCGGGGGAAGTCGTCGCGCTGATCGGGCCTAACGGCGCGGGCAAATCCACGCTGATGCGCGCCGTCAGCGGCGTCATCCCGGCGGAGGGCGGGCGCATCCGCACCAACGGCGACGATCTGCCGGCCCTCTCGCCGATGCAGCGGGCGCGTTATCTGGCCGTCGTGCCCCAATCCGCCGCGCTGCCGCCCGCCTTCACCGTTTGGGAGACGGTGCTGCTCGGGCGCACACCCTATCTCAATTTCCTGGGCCAGGTTTCCCCCGCCGACAGGGAAACCGTGCGCCGCGCGCTCGAACGCGTGGACGCGCTCGAGCTGGCCGAACGCCGCGTTGGGGAGCTTTCCGGCGGGGAGCAGCAACGCGTTTTGCTGGCGCGTGCGCTGGCGCAATCCACGCCGATCCTCTTGCTCGATGAGCCGACCGCCCATCTCGACTTGCAGTATCAAGCCAGCCTGCTTTCGCTGGTGCGCGAGCTGGCGCACACCGACAATCTGGCCGTGCTGGCCGCGCTCCACGACCTGAACCTGGCCGCGCGCTACGCCGACCGCGTCGTTTTGCTCGTCGAGGGGCGGGTGATCGCTTCGGGTTCGCCTCAGCAGGTTCTTCGTCCGGATTTGATCTCGCAGGCCTACGATTGGCCGGTGCAGGTCGTCCGGCATCCGTTCTCCGATTCTCCGCTGGTGCTGCCAGATTAACCTCCCGCGGGAGGTTTTTTGAATCCGCAGGGAGGTATAATAGCGGCACGAATTTGGGGGGCGCACGTTCACAGGATTTTACGTCGTTCTCTCGGAGGAAATGCAAGTGTCTACTCAAGCCATGCTCACCCAGGAAGAACTCGCTCTGCGCGAGAAAGTGCAGGATTTTGTCGCCAGCGTGCCGCGCCAATTGCTGCTGGACATGGATGCCGACAAGGTCAAATTTCCCAAAGAATTTTTGGAAGAAGCCGGAAAACGCGGCCTGCTTGGGTTGCGCTTCGACCCGCAATGGGAAGGCGCCGGTCTCCCCTGGACTTCGGAGCTGGTTGCCCTGGAGGAGGTCGGCGTGCTGGGAACTTCGCTGACCTGCCTGTACTCGCTGATTTCCATCGTCGGGGAGGCGATCCATGTCTTCGGGACGGATGAGCAAAAGGAACGCTTTCTCAAGCCGATGATCCGCGGCGAGCTGACCGCGGCCGAAGCCCTGACCGAACCGCGCGGCGGCTCCGATTTCTTCGCCGCGACCACGCGCGCCCGCCGCGAGGGTGACACCTTCTACCTGACCGGCCAAAAACGCTTCGTCGTCGGCGCGGAGGGGGCGGACGTGATCCTGGTCTACGGCAAAATCGAAGGGATCGAAGACCCCAAGAAGGCCATGACCGCCTTCCTTGTCGAGCGCGGCCCCGGCGTGGAGGTGCGTCACGTTTACGGGTTAATGGGCACGCGCGGGGGCGGCACGGGGCGTCTCGTCTTTCGCAACGCGCCGGTTCCCCTTTCCAATGTCCTGGGCGGAGAGGCTGGAGTCGGGCGCGGCACTGCCGTCTTCCACCAGATGATGATCCCGGAGCGCATGACATCCGCCGGCGGCGCGCTCGGGATGGGACGGGCTGCCATCGAAATCGCGGCGCGCTATGCCGATCGCAGACGGGCTTTTGGGCAAAAAATCCGCCGTTTTGAGGGAGTCAGCTTTAAGATCGCGGACAGCCTCACCCTGCTGGACGCGGCGCGGGCGTTAAATTATGCCGTGGCGCGCACCATAGAGAGCGACGCCTCTGCGGGCAAGGTGCGCCGTCTGGTCTCCGAGGCCAAGAAATTTTCCACCGATGCGGCCTGGAAAGTGACCAATCACGCCATGCAGATCCTAGGCGGCATCGGTTATACCAACGTCTTTCCGGTCGAGCGTCTGCTGCGGGATACGCGGCTGATCACCATCTGGACCGGCACCAACGAAATCATGGACTTGGTGATTCAGCACGAGTTCTACAAGGAGTTCGGCACGCTCCCGCCGCGCGGACGGGACGTGGAGGCCGACGCGCTTGGCGCAGACTTGCCTGGGGAAAAAATCTACAACGAGCCGGGCGAGGACGCCTGAACAAATCAGAACTCAAATGACAAAGAGGCCGACAATGCCCTCGTCAGCAAAACAGGGACAGGTTTGAAACCTGTCCCTGTTCGTAATTCTGTCGGGGCGGACGGATGTCCGCCGCATTTTTATTCGCGCACCATATTTCTCAACACGGTGTGCAGGATGCCGCCGTTGCGGTAATACTCGACTTCGATGGCGGTGTTGAGCAAGACCTTGGCCTTGAACTCAATCGCCTGCCCTGAGCCTGTCGAAGGGTGGGCGGTGACCGTGACGGTACTCTGCGGGGGCATATCGTCGCTCAGGCCCTCGATATCGTAGACTTCCTCGCCGGTCAGGCCGAGGGTCTCGGCATTTTCGCCGTCCTGGAATTGCAGCGGCAAGACGCCCATGCCGACCAGATTGGAGCGATGGATGCGCTCGAAGGATTGGGCGATGACGGCCTTGATGCCCAGCAGCAGCGTGCCTTTGGCCGCCCAGTCACGGCTGGAGCCGGTGCCGTATTCCTTGCCCGCCAGCACCACCAGCGGCGTGCCTTCCTGCCGATATTTGATCGAAGCATCGAAAATGCTCATCTCTTCCCCGTCCGGGAAGTGGCGGGTGTAGCCGCCTTCCACGCCGGGCACCAGTTGGTTCTTCAGGCGGATATTGGCGAAGGTGCCGCGCGTCATCACGCGGTCGTTGCCGCGCCGCGAGCCGAAGGAGTTGAAATCGCGCGGCTGGACGCCGTGCTCGATCAGGTATTTGCCCGCCGGGCCGTCGGCGGGAATGGAGCCGGCCGGGGAGATGTGGTCGGTGGTGATGGAATCTTCGAGCAGCGCCATGACGCGCGCGCCGTGAATATCCTCGATACGCGGGATGTCCAGCGTCAGGAATTGGAAGAAGGGCGGGTGCTGGATGTAGGTCGAGGCCTCGTTCCACTCGTACAAGTCGCCCTCACTGACTTTGATGGCATTCCACAAATCGTCGCCCGCGAAGACATGGGCGTATTTCTCCTTGAACATCTCCGCCTTGACGTTTTCGGCGACCGTATCCAGGATTTCCTGGCTGGAGGGCCAGATATCCTTGAGATAGACCGGCTGGCCGTCCCTGCCTGTGCCGATGGGTTCGCTCGTCAGGTCTATGTTCACCGTCCCGGCCAGCGCGTAGGCGACGACCAGCGGCGGGGAAGCCAGGTAACTGGCCTTGACCAGCGCGTGGACGCGGCCCTCGAAGTTGCGGTTGCCCGAAATGACCGAGGCGGCTACCAGGTCGCCGCTGGTGACGGCTTTGGCGACCTCGCCGGGCAGCGGGCCGGAGTTGCCGATACAGGTGGTGCAGCCGTAGCCGACCACGTTGAAGCCCAGCGCGGCCAGCGGTTCGAGCAGCCCGGATTGTTTCAGGTACTCGGTGACCACGCGCGAGCCGGGCGCCAGGCTGGTTTTGACGTAGGGCTTGACTTGCAGCCCCAGTTCGACGGCTTTCTTGGCGACCAGTCCCGCGCCGACCAGCACGGAGGGGTTGGAGGTGTTGGTGCAGGAGGTGATGGCCGCGATGACGACCGCGCCGTGCCCGATCTCGTATGAGCCGCCGTTCGTGCCGACGGAGCCGGTGCGCGTCACTTCCCCGGGCTTGAGACCGAAACCGTGCAGCCCTTTCTCGGCGGTCAGCGCCTTCTGGAAGGCGGCTTTCATCCCGTCCAGCGGAATGCGGTCTTGCGGACGTTTGGGCCCGGCCAGCGAGGGGACGACCGTTCCCAGGTCCAGTTCGAGCGTAGCGGTGAATTCGGGATCGGGGGTGTTCGCCTCGCGGAACAAGCCTTGCGCGCGCAGGTAGGCTTCCACGCGCTCGATGGTCTCTTCTGAGCGTCCGGTCAGGCGCATGTAACGCAGCGTCTCCTTGTCCACCGGGAAGAAGCCCATCGTGGCGCCGTATTCGGGGGCCATGTTGGCGATGGTGGCCCGGTCGGGCAGGGACATGCTGTCCAGGCCGGGGCCGTAGAATTCGACGAACTTGCCGACCACGCCCTTCTCGCGCAGCATCTGCACGACGGTCAGCACCAGGTCGGTGGCGGTGACGCCCTCTTGCAGGCTGCCGTAGAGTTTGAAGCCGACCACGTCCGGCAGGAGCATGTCAATCGGCTGGCCGAGCATGGCGGCCTCGGCTTCGATCCCGCCGACGCCCCAGCCCAGCACGCCCAGGCCGTTGACCATCACGGTATGCGAGTCCGTGCCGACCAGCGTATCCGAGAAGGCTTGCAGTTCGCCGTCCACCTCGCGCGCCTGCACGACCGGGGCGAGATGTTCCAGGTTGACCTGGTGGATGATGCCGGTCGAGGGCGGGACGACGCGGAAGTTGTCGAAGGCCTGCTGGCCCCATTTCAGGAACTCGTAGCGTTCCCTGTTGCGCTGGAATTCGATTTCGGCGTTGCGCTGCAGCGCGTCGGGCGTGGCGAAGAAATCCACCTGCACCGAGTGGTCGATGACCAGGTCCACCGGCACGACGGGGTTGACCTTCTTCGGGTCGCCGCCGAGACGGGCGACCGCCGAGCGCATGGCGGCCAGGTCCACGACCGCGGGCACGCCGGTGAAATCCTGCATGATGACGCGGGAGGGCTTGTACGGGATCCCGGGGCGGTTCGGGGCTGACGGCGTCCAGGCCGCGATGCGTTTGACGTCATCTTCCGTGATGCCTTTTCCGTCACACTGACGCAGGGCGGATTCAAGCAGGACGCGGATGGAAAACGGCAGTTTGCTGAGTTTCGTCAGGCCGGCTTTTTCGAGCGCGTCCAGACGATAAAAGACGTACTTGCCGTGTTCGGTCTTCAGTACGTCGCGGGCATTGAAATGATCTTGTGACATTGGAACTCCTTCGACTTTTAATTACCACGAGCGCACAATTTGAGATGCCTCTGTGCGCACAAAAAAACCTTTGCGCACTCCACGTCTGCGTGGTTATTAACCACAGAGATGGGGAGGACACAAAGGTGCGCCTTTGCTGTCCGCCTGTCCCCTGTCGGGGAGATTGTGTCTGCGTGGCAGGGTTACTTTATAATTCTAACTCTTTTTCAAATAGTTTGATGAGTTTTTCCTGCTCATCCTTTGGCACAAATGCGGCCCTGACGGCGGCCAGGACGCGCTCCTTGAGCGTTCCAATCGGAATGCCCAGGTCTTCGCTTGCCAGTTGGAACTCTTCGCTCAACAAAATGCGCGAGACGCTGGGGTCGTCGGTGTTGATGGTGACGTTCAACCCAGCCTGAAGCATGCGCGGCAGTGGATGGTCGCTCAACGCCGGAACGACGCCGGATTGATAATTGCTGGTGATGCAGACCTCGAAAACGGTGCCGCGCTCACGCGCCAGCGCCACGACCGACGCGTCTTCCATGACGCGCACGCCGTGACCGATGCGCTCCGCGCCCAGTCTTTCGACGGCCTCCCGCACGTTCTCCGCGCCGCCCCATTCCCCGGCATGGACGGTGATGTGCAGCCCCGATTCCTTCGCCTCGCGAAAGATGGGCGCGAATGGCAGGGCTGAAAAATCCGCCTCGTTACCGGCCAGGTCCAGCCCGACGATGCCGCGCTGGATGTGGTCGGCGGCCAGCCAGGCGACTTGCTCGGCCAATTCCGGGCTTTCGTGGCGGTTGACGCTGGCGATCAATTTCACGGTGATGCCAAATTCCCGGGCAGCCTTTTCGGTGCTGGTGCAGACCCAGTCCATCACGTCGTGGAGCGGGAAACGCTCCGCGCGACTCAATGCGACCGGCGTGAAACGCAGCTCCATGTAGCGGACGTTGTCCCTGGCCGCGTCCTCGATCGCCTCGCGGGTCACGCGGTGGATGACGTCCGGCGAGCGGTAGAAGAGACGCAGGGTTTTGAATTTTTCCAGAAAATTCGCGAAGGTGTATGGCTCTTCATCGTGTACCTGCACCAGGTTGCTGAGCCGCATAATGCTGGCCGGGACGGTCAGGCCGTGGGCGCGGGATATGTCCAGCATGGTGTCAAGGCGCAGCGAGCCTTCCAGGTGGCGGTGTAATTCCACCTTGGGGAGCACCACGAAGATGTTCAGGGGGGCTGTCGGAGCGTCTGGTCGCAAAGTTTTTTTCCTGTGAGGAGACACCGGGTTCTTGCACGTCAAACTATGCCTTCTGACAACAAGCTAAAAAACTCGGTGTCTTGTGCTCTTGCACAAACGTTTTAAAGCGCCGGGCACACGCCTTGCTAGTGTCGCTTGCGTTTCTTCTTCTTTCGTTTGCCCTTCTTCTTGCCGCCTTGCGGAGCAGAGGCCGGGGCTGCACCTTCGGCAGTTCCCAGCGGATTGGCGCTCCAGCGGCGCGGCTGATAGGCGAAAATGCGGCTGATGACCAGGGAGCGGATATCTTCCATCAACTCCTGGAACATCTCGGAAGCGCGGCCTTTGTATTGTACCAGCGGATCACGCTGGGCATAGGCCTCCAGCCCAATTGAAACGCGCAGCGCCTCGACGCGCGTCAGGTAGTCTACCCACTGTTCGGTTATGGCGCTCAGCAGCAGCTGGCGCTGGATTTCGTTCAGCCTGCGCCGGCCGAGTTCCTCGATAACGGCCCGGCGTTCCTCGTCCGAAATGGAGGCGGGCGACGCCTCGGAACGCTCTTCTCCCAATATCGCGGCGGCAGGCCCAAAGTCCGCCAGACGTTCGGCGCTCTGGATGCGTTCGTTCCACTCGCTTTCTCCCCAGGCGCTGCGCAGCGCGTTCTGGGCGTCCTCGAGGTGTTCCATCACGTCTTCGATCAAATTATCCGGGTCTTCGTCCACCAGCATTTGCGCGGCGAGGTAGCCGTACTGGAAGCGGGTGAAGACCTGTTTGACCTGGCGGTGCGTGCGCGCGTCGAAGCCGGTGCGGACGCCCTGGGCCAGCCCGATGAACAGACGGGCTTTCTCCGTGTCGCTCCACGCCTGGACCGGCTCCCGCTGCAGGGCGTTGTCCAGGTCCCGGACGATCTGCCCCTTCTCGCCGACCAGACGCTCGAGCTGGCGTTCCAGCACGGAACCGGCCGCATCCAAAACAGCTTGTTCCAGCGCGTCCCACTCCATTTGCGCCAACTCATTTCTGTCGAGTTCCAGCGACTCGCCCAGCCGGTGCTCTATGGCGCCGATCAGGCGGGTGGCGTTCAGTTTGGTCAACTGCGTCTGGATGATCTCGCGCAGTTCATCTTCCAGCTCATAGGGGTCTTCCGCGAACGTGCGCAATTGATCGTTGCTCAGGCGCAGCGGCAGACGGATCAGGCTGGTGAGTTCATCCAGCATTTCCTGCGGGCGGCGCGGCTCTTCGAGATCGCTCTGGGCCTCGATGAAAGTATCCAGCAAGTCGAAGCGTTCCTCGATCTGCATCTCCAGGCTGTCGCCGGTGCGGTAGACCACCGATTCGATGGCGCGCATGAGGTGCTCCTGCCCGGTGACGATGGAGCGGCGGATCAGGTCGAGCATGGCTTCGCGAGGCTCATCCTTGGAATTGCGCAAGTCATCGAGCAGCAGGCGCAGGCCAAAGGATGGGAAAATCTGCTCGTCGTACGTGAAGGGCGGCTGGACGCCTTCCAGCCAGGCCACCAGACGCCAGGGGCCTTCCTCGTCTTCGAGCGCGGCGTGAACACGTTTTTCAACCTCGGCGCGCAGCATATCGGCGATATCTTCACCCAGGTCTTCCTTGGTGAAAACGCGGTCGCGCTGGGCGTAGACGCGCTCGCGTTGGGCGTTGAGCACGTCATCGTATTCCAGCAGATGTTTGCGGACATCGAAGTTGGCGCCCTCGACGCGTTGCTGCGATTGCTCGATGATGTTGGCGACGATGCGGTTTTCGAGCGGCAGCGAGTCGTCCACTTTCAGACGCTGCATCAGGCCATTGACCTGTTCGCCGCCGAAGAGACGCATCAGGTCGTCTTCGAGCGAGAGATAGAAGCGTGATGAACCGGGGTCGCCCTGACGTCCGGCGCGGCCGCGCAACTGGTTGTCAATGCGGCGCGCGTCGTGCCGTTCCGAGCCGATGACGTGCAGACCGCCCACGGCCTTGACGTGTTCCATCTCGTCGAAATATTTCAGGAAAAATTCGACTTCCGTTTCATAGATGCCGTACACGGCGCGGTCGGCTTTCAGCAAAGCCTGGCGGCGCTCTTCGAGCGGCATGTCGTATGGATCGCTGTATCCCGCCCGGCGCAGCACGCGATTGACGGACGCGATCACTTCCTCGGCCAGGTCGCCGCCCAGTTTGATGTCCACACCACGGCCGGCCATGTTGGTGGCGATGGTCACCGCGCCAAAGGCTCCCGCCCCGGCGATGATCTGACTCTCCTCCGTATGCTTGCGGGCGTTCAAAACGTTGTGCGGTATGCCGCCTTTGATAACGGCTGTGAGCCGCCCGGCGTACTGCTCGTCCAGATCGAGAATTTCGAGCAGCGCGGCCAGGTTGTCGGGGTCTGCGGGGTTGATGGACATGCCCAGCGGCTTGGCAAATTGGCGCAGCATGGTGGGCGAAAGTTTTTCGAGCGGTGTGTAGAGCGGCTGGAGTTCGTCGATCGCGCGGCCATCCTCGATGCGATCGTGGGCGATCATCCAGGCGCGGCGGATGAGCAGCGTTTGCAGCAGACGGCGCACCGGTTCGGCGCGCAGCCGCCCGGAGAGTCGATCCGAAGATTCGACCGAGGTCGTGCCGATCAGCAGCGGTCGCCCGATGACGTGGAAATAGATCACCTCCCGGACGATGGCGCGCAGTTTGGCCTCCACCGTGCGGAAGATGGAATCAGGGTAATCCTTGCGTTTCCACAGTTCGGGCTCCACGTCGGGCGGGGCGTCACGGCGGACGTAGTAGGTGTATTCGTAGCCGGTGTCTTCCTCGCGCGCTTTGCGGGCCACCAGCGGGGAATTTTGGCCCATGGCCTGGTATTCCAGGTTGGTCGGGATGGGCAGCACCTCGAGATCGTAAATTTTGGAGAATTCCTCCGCCTCGGTCAGCGCGGTGCCGGTCATGCCGGCGAGTTTCGCGTACATGCGGAAGTAGTTTTGCAGCGTGATCGTGGCGTAGGTGATATTTTCCGGCTCGATGCGTACGCCCTCTTTGGCCTCCACGGCCTGGTGCAGGCCGTCTGACCAGCGGCGTCCGGGCATCAGGCGTCCGGTGTGCTCGTCCACGATGACGACCTTGCCGCCCTGGACGAGGTAATCTTTGTTGCGTTTGAAAATATACTGGGCGCGCAGGGCTTGTTCGAGATAGCCCATCAGGCGCGCCTGTTCCGGCGTCACGTCTTCGGGGCGGTCGGGATCGCTCAAGGGCTGGCCGAGCAACTGTTCGATGTGCGCGATGCCGACCTCGGTCAGCGCGATGCTGCGGTCGCGTTCGTTGATTTCGTAATCCTCGGCCTTCAACTGCTTGACGAGCTGCGCCATGCGTCCGTACCAGTCCAGGTCGCCTTTGGCGGGGCCAGAGATGATGAGCGGCGTGCGCGCCTCGTCGATCAGAACGTTATCGACCTCGTCGATGATGGCGTAGTAGTGGCCGCGCTGGACGCGGTCTTCCAGGCGCATGGTCATGTTGTCGCGCAGGTAGTCGAAGCCAAATTCGTTGTTCGTGCCGTAAGTGATGTCGGCGCGGTAGGCTTCGGCGCGCGACACCATGCGCAGGTTGTGCTGGTCTTCGTGGGGGGATTCTTTTTCCGGATCGTAGAGGAAGGCCTTTTTGCCGTTCTCGGTGGCGGCGGCCATTTGCAGGATGCCGACGCTCAGTCCCAACGTGCGGTAGATGGGGCCCATCCAGCGCGCGTCGCGGCGGGCCAGGTAGTCATTGACGGTGACCAGGTGCACGCCGCGCCCGGTCAGCGCGTTGAGGTAGATCGCCAGCGTGGCGACCAGCGTCTTGCCCTCGCCGGTCTTCATCTCGGCGATTTCGCCGCGGTGCATGACGATGCCGCCGATCAATTGCACGTCATAGTGGCGCAGGCCGATCGTCCGCTTGGATGTTTCGCGTACGACGGCAAAGGCCTCCGGCAATATCTCGTCCAGCACTTCCTGCTCGATCTCGAAGCGCTCATCTTCATCATCGATGCCGTCGGTCGCGGTCCGGATCCTTTCACGGAATTCGTCCGTTTTTGCGCGCAAGGCCTCGTCGCTGAGGGCCTCGAAATCCTTTTCAAGGTCATTGATCTGCTGGATCAAATCATCAAGTTGTTCGATTTTTCGTTGATTGGGGTCGCCCCCGAAAATGTTGACAAATTTCTGCAGCATGGGGTTCCTTTCGGGGGAAAATTATAGCATAGGGGACAAGTTCCACATCTTAGTCTTTCGTTAACGTCTCAAAAAGATGTCCGACAGTTGAACTGTCGGACGCCGGGTAGTCTGCCCCGCGGATTCCAAGCATCCCAGGGCCTCCTGACCCCCGGGACACGGCCGACCGCCAAGTCTCAGAGCAGGGAGACCT
>JAADGN010000030.1 GCA_013152325.1 Chloroflexota bacterium | reverse complement strand
CACCCCGGCCCTCTCCCTGGAAGGGAGATGGAGTTTTGCAGGTGAGGATGAAATGGGTTTAGATTTCGTCGACTTTGTGAGCGGCCAATGCATCGCAAGTCGCAATGATTTTGTCTGTGACTGCGTGAATATTGTAGCGTACATCGTCGTTCGTAAAGCGGATCATGTGATAGCCGAGTGTTTCGAGGTATTCCGTGCGCGCTTCGTCACACTCATGCTGTTCGGATTCGGTGTGATGGCCGCCGTCAATTTCAATGCACAGTTTGACCTTGGCGCAGTAGAAATCAACGATGAAGCGGTCAATCGGATGTTGTCGGCGGAATTTGTAACCCAACTTGCGGTTGCGAAGATGACGCCAGAGCGTCGCTTCGACAGGCGTGAGGGGGTGGCGCAGTTCACGCGAGCGCTGGAGCACTGGTGGGTAGATGCGGTGCCGTTTCGGACGTGACATGGCTGTGCGCTGCCAGGTTCCTTCTCCCCTGGGGGAGAAGGTTAGGATGAGGGGGAAAGCCTCGCTATTAAAGCCGCGACTCCCGTCAGCGCCAACCCAATGACCGCCACCATCAGGCTTTGCACGATGGAGATGAAGCCCATGAACATGCTGGCAAGATCGGGCAGCGCCCAGGTGACGACCGCGCCGTTGAGGGCGTAGCTCCACAGGATGGGCAGCAGGAGCAGGTAGAGCGTGATGCACGTCAGCGCCAGGGTGGCCTGGGCAGCTTTGGCGGCTCCTTTGCGAAAGATGTTCAGTCGCAGCGACACGACCAGCCAGGCGACGCCCAGCGCGATGGCGGCGGTGACGGCGGTGTACAAGATCAGCCCGTCCGCGCTGGCGACCGAACTGAGCGAGTACGTCCGTCCGTCGATGACGGCGTAGCGCAGGTTGAAGATGATGACGTACAGCAGCGCGCCGCCCAGCAGCCAGGCGACGGTTTGACCGCGTTTCTTGAACAGGACGTAGGCCGGGAACGCGGCGAGCACCAGCGCCAGGACGAAGCGCGGGATGCGCTCGCGGTTCAGCCGTTTGGCGAGGGCCGCCTGCATGGCGGTTTGTGTGGCTGTCACAACGTCACCGCCCGGCGCGATGCTGGCCGTCTCGCCGATGGCCGCGCTGTAGGCGTCGAAGAGTTGACGCTGCTGTTCTGCCAGCGCGTTTTGGATGGCCGTCTCCTGTTCGGGGGAGAGGGTCAGCATGTCGGTCAGCACGTGCCCCTGGTTGTCGGCGGGGATATTCGTTCCGAGCAGCGCAGCGAGCGTCGGCGCGATGTCCACCATTCGGGTGTCCGGGTATTGCCCGGGACGAACGCCCGCGCCGGCCAGCACGAACGGCTCGACCAAAACGACAGGCTCCTGCCCGCCGTGTCCGCCGCGGTCGATCTGGCCGTGGTCGGAGGTGACGAAAACGGTATCCTGTTCCAGGTCCAGGCGCGAGACGATCTCGCGCAGGAGGTCGTCGGCGCGTGCGGCGGCCGCGTCCCAGTGCGGGTCGCGCGGGCCGCCCTCGTGATGTCCGGCATAGTCCACCTGGTCGATGTGGATCAGCACGAACTGGTAGTCGCCAGATTCCAGCCAGGGCAGGGCGGCGTCCACCACCTGGCGGTCGGCGGCGTCGTCTTCGCCGGGGGTGTAAAAGCTGGCGTCCACGTCTTCCTGCGGGATGAGTTTCTCGAACCAGTAATAGCCCGAGACGGCGGTTTTCGATCCGGCGCGCTGGGCGGCGGAGAAGAGGTTGTCCTGCGTCCAGGTGGGGATCTCCGGGTAGTCGAGGTTGACCGCCGGCCCGTCGCTGACGTCGGGCCAGGCGCCGGTATTCAGGACGCTGTAGCCCGGCTCGGAGTAGGACGGCGGGCGGCTGTGGGACGTCGCCCAGGCTCCCTGCGAGCGCAGTTCGTTGAGGAAGGGCATCACGTCCGTTTTGTGGGAGGTGTCGTCACGCAGCGCGTCGATCAGCACGAAGACCACGCGGCGGGTCATCGGCTCTCCGATGGCGGCTCCCGGCGCGGGCGGGTTCGCGTGCAGCGGCGAGCGATAGGCGTAGAGCGAGTCCATCAGGCCGGTCGCCCAGAAATAGGCGCCGGCCGCGCAGATGAGCAGGGCAACGATGCCGAGCGCGATCCAGGGTGTTTTTTTCATGGCGTCCCTTCCTTCATTTGTTGGCGGATGATTTGGCGCAGATGATCGATTGACTTGCGTTCGCCGGTGGAGGCGTCCAGGTAGTACCAGTGTTCCCAGCCGTTGCAGGGCGCGTCCCGCAGCGCCTTGCCGACCTGGTGGATCGAACCGACCGTCTCGCCGTGCCGGATATGTCCGTTGGCCAGGATGACGGCGCTGACCTCGCCCTGCGGGCCGAAGTAGAGCCGCTCGCCGGGACGCAGGAATCCGTTTTCGAGCAGTTTCCCGAAGGGGACGCGCGGTTCGCTGCGCCGGTCGGGCAGGGTGACCGCTTCGAGCGGGAGAGGGTCGACCGCGTCAATGCGTTCCTGTGCGATGCGGACATAGTCCGCGTCGCGCTCGATGCCGATCCAGCGGCGGCGCAGTTTTTTTGCGACCGCGCCGGTCGTGCCGGAGCCGAAGAAGGGATCGAGGACGACGTCGCCGGGTTTGGACGAGGCCAGGATGACGCGGTACAGCAGGGCTTCCGGCTTTTGGGTGGCGTGCGCCTTTTTGCCGTTCACGCGGATGCGCTCCGCCCCGGAGCAGATGGGCAGCACCCAGTCCGAGCGCATTTGCAAATCACCGTTGAGGGCTTTCACGGCGTGATGGTTGAAGGTGTATTTGGCGCCCTTTTTCTTTTGCGCCCAGAGCAGCGTCTCGTGGGCGTTGGTGAAACGCACGCCGCGGAAATTGGGCATGGGGTTGGTCTTGATCCAGATCACGTCGTTGAGTATCCAGTAGCCCAAATCTTGCAGTATCGCGCCGACGCGGTAAATGTTGTGATACGAGCCGATGACCCACAGCGTGCCGGTCTCCTTGAGCACGCGGCGGCAGGCCGTCAGCCAGGCGCGCGTGAATCGGTCGTAGTGTTCGAAATCCTTGAACTGATCCCATCCGTCATCCACCGCATCCACTTTGGTCATGTTGGGGCGCCATAAGTCGTTCTGCAATTGCAGGTTGTAGGGCGGGTCGGCGAAGATCAGGTCAATCGAGTTCTCTGGGAGCGAGTTGAGAACCTCGACGCAGTCGCCGGGGAGGATGGTGTTGACGGGGATCGTCATTTTATCGGAGAGTCGTGCGGTCTAATTTGTTTGACTGGTCAGACCAAAAGACTATTTAGGCGATGAGACCAGCAAGGCATCGCTTCGCCAGCGTCGCAGCCGCATCTTGACGGTACTCCGCCGATCCCCACTCATCGCTTGCTTCGTGGCAGGCGCTGCGGGCGGCGGCCTGGATGCCGCTCTCGTCCGGCCCGTCCATCGCCAGCGACGGGGAGTCCCCCCAGCCGCCGACGACCAGCCGCGTGCGTCCCGACGGCCATTGGGCCACCGCCGCGCAGACGATGGGGCGGTCGGCGGGCGTGCGGGCGACGTATTCGTAAGCGGCTTTGACGTTCAGGGGGATCGTGATTTGGGTAATGAGCTTGCCGGCCAGTTTCTCGGCGCGCAGGGGCAGGATGTTGCCCACCTTGCTGCTCACTGACGACTGTTCGCTGATCACGGTAACCTCCGCGTCCAGCGCCAGCATGACTGCCGCGAAAGGCGCGCGTCCATCCGACGCGACCAGCGCGCCCGCCACCGTGGCCGCATTGCGGATGTTGAGCGGCGCTTCCCGTTTGAGGGCGGTTTTCAGCGCTGCGGGTGCGTGCGGGTTTTCGAGCAGGGCCTGCAGCGTAGCCGCTGCGCCAATGTGGAGTGCGTTGCCCTTTTTCTCGATGGCATCCAGGCCGAGGGCTTGCAAGTCTACAACGGCGAAGGATTCGGGCGCGGGCTGGTTCAGTACCGTCCCGCCGCCGAGGGGCCGGGTATCCGGCTGGGCGATGAGGATCAGGGCTTCGGTCAGGGTTTTGGGGCGATGGTATTTGGTAATCATAGGAACTCCAGCCGACGTAAGGGGATAAAAAGACAGGCATTCTTATTATACTCTGGATGCCTGTCTTTTTTCGTTTGCTGTCCTGGCGGTTAGTTGTCCGGGTACACCTGCCAGCCCAACGCCGCCGGGTCTATGCCTTCGAATATTTCCCGGGGCACATTGACCAGCAGCGCGTTGGCTTCCACCAGCAGGTTGCCGTCCGGGTCGTAGATGCCGGCCCAGCCTTCGGCCATGCGACCGCGGTCCTTGCCGGCCTTGCCGACGATCTTCAGCGGCACGCCAACGGGGACGTTCCGGCGGTACTTGATCTCCAGTTTGGCCGTGTACATGAAGCGGGGCGGGTCCCCGCCCATGTGGGCGCGGCCGGCCGTCTCGTCCAGGATGGTCGCGGCGATGCCGCCGTGCAGCACCCCGGGGTAGCCCTGGAAATGTGCGGGCGCGGTGTACGTCGTTTCGACCACGCCGGGCGCGGTCTCGTAAAAATGCAGGTGCAGGCCGACCGGGTTTTCCAGTCCGCACACGAAGCACATTTTTGAGTTGGGTTGTTTGGTTTTGTTAGTTGGTTGGTTCATTGGTTGCGTTTGTTGAGTTGGAGAAATTCGTTTGGGATGTTTACGGTTGTCATTTTCGTGTTGTCGCTTGTGGTTTTGTAAGTTGCGCTACTTTCTTTGATGGATTTCTCGGATGTATGCGAGCGCAGATAGGCGATAAAGGCATTGAGTTGCCGGAAGGTTGTTTCTGTTTGAGAAAACAGATGGTTGAAATTGGCTTGAGAGATGTAGGCAAGATCAAGGGCTGTGTATAGTTGGGATTGTACTTCTGCCAAAGAGCGGCGTGCATATTTTAGGAACCGTAAGAACTCTGTGTTTGAGCCAGCATGAAACCCTTCGGCAATATTGCTCATTATGGAGACCGCCGCTCGCTGGATTTGGTTTTTTAGGCCAAAGTCATGGGAGAATGGGGCTTCCCACGTACTTTGATAAATATTTTTTACCAGCACGCGAGAAGTTTGCCAAACATGCAGTTCATCAAAACGCTTTGCTGTTGCCATCCAATGCCCCAACCAACGAATGAACCTATGAACTATTTATTTCTGCGCAAAGGTGTCGATGAGTAATTCCACATTCCCGCCGACGGGGTACAGGATTGGACAGGTTGCGCCGCGTTTGACGTATTCGGCCACTTTGGTGCGCGCTTCTTCGGGTGTGCCGGATGCCGTGATGCGCAAAACCAGTTCGTCGGGGACGAAATGCTTGGCTTTGTTGATCTGTTCCTTGGTGGCCGGCCAGCCCAAAGTGGACTGGATCTCAGCGACCACGTCTTGTGAGACGCCGGAGGCTTTGGCGATGTGTGGCTGCTGGGCCAGGTACTGGCAAAGCAGCATCTTGCTGGCGTCGATGGCCTTGTCGTGGTCGTGGTCGACCGAACAGACGATGAGTTGTGGCCGGTCGACGTCGTCCAGCGTGCGGCCAGCTTTTTTGGCGCCCTTTTCGAGCAGTTCCAGGGCCTGGTCGTTGTACTCGGGCGGGACGCAGTAATTGAGCACCGCACCGTCGGCGATTTCGCCGGTCAATTGCATCATCTTGGGGCCAGTCGCGCCGATCATGATCTGGACGTCACGCGGCTCGCGGCGTCCGTGCACCACGTCCAGCTCGATGCCGTCCACGTGATGGAACTCGCCGTGGAAAGTAACGCGCTCCATGTTGAGCAGGCGGCGCAGCACTTCGACGGTCTCGCGCATGGCCTTGAGCGGTTTGCGGCGCTGGATGCCCACGTTGCTCGCCAGCGGGTCCCACCAGGCGCCGATGCCGCAAATGATGCGGCCCGGGGCCAGGTCGTCCAGCGTCAGGAAGGTGGCTGCCAGCAGACCGATGTTGCGCGTCCAGTTGTTGATCACGCCCGAACCGATCTTGATGCGTTCGGTCACGGCGGCGTAAGCGGCCATCGGGACAATGGCGTCGCGCACCAGGCGCGATTCGGCTTGCCAAACGGCTTCGAATCCTTTCTCTTCGGCGTAGCGGGCGTAATCCAGCCCGTCGCGCAGGTCGTGGGAATCTTGCAAATATAGGGCAACGCGTTCACTCATGTGAATCCTCCTGTAAGGGTAATCCGATGTCCATAAAAAGAGGGATAAAAGTGGAAAATCAGACTATAAAATTTTCCGACTGCCTGATTATCTCGAGATCTTCGGGCAGGTCCAGATCGAGAGCCAGCGAGGGCAACGTGCAGATCTCCAGCCGGGCGCCGGCCTCGCGGGCGCGCTGACAGTGTCGTTCGAAAGAGTTGGGGCCGAAATCGTAGTCGATCAAGCCGGCGGGCGAAATCAGCAAGGCGTTGGTGCCCTCCTTGTGCCGGTCGGGGGCGATGACCACCACGGGCGGGTCGCCAGCGTGTTCGATCAGTGTGAGAATATCTTGGTGTGCAATGAGAGGCAGGTCAGCTGGCAGCACCAGTACGCCGCGGGTCGCATGCACTTTTGCCACGACCGTTGCGCGTTCGAGCGCCGTATTCAGGTGTGGCGCGCCGTCTTCGAGCACGGTGCGCGCGCCGAAGTCACGCGCCAGTGAGAGCGCCGCCGGGTCGCGGCTGACGACCAGCGTATGTTCGATTTCCGGCAGGTCGCTGAGGGTGGTTAGGGTGTGTTCCAATAAACGGCGGTTGAGCTGCGTTCGTTCGTCTTCAGACAGAGTCCCTGCCAGGCGGGATTTGCCGCGCCGCAGGGGTTTTACAGGCACAATTGCCCAAATGGTCATGGTTTGCTCTCAATTCAGATTGGTAATAAAGTTTAACACATCTTCCGCCAGACGTCGGCGGTCGGCAAGTGTTTTCATGATGGTGTCCGTGACCATCGTTTGAAGGTTCAGGTTTTGGATGCTTTCTTCGAGATCAGCGTCAATTTGATCCAGGACAAATCCCGTCAGCAGGTTTTGGTAATGTTCTGCGACGGCCAGCGCCGAGGGCTGGATGCCCAGCTCGGTGTACATTTTTGCGGCCGGCCCCTTGACGGCTTTCCCGCCGATGATCGGGGATACCGCGACAACAGGCGTCGCCGCGCCGCTCCCGGATTTCAGGCCTGCCACCGCCAAAATGGGGTCGATGCTCACCCAGGGGTTGGACGGACAAAAGACAACCGCATCGGCCGCTTCGATGGCTTCCGGCACGCCCGGCGCGGGACGTGCTTTTTCCACGCCCGCGAACTGGAAGCCGCGCACGGTCGGCTCGCAGCGCAGATGGACAAAGTACTCCTGGAAAGGTAGTTCGCCGTGCTCGACGGTTTCTACGATGGTCGCTATCGGATCGTCGCTCATCGGCAAGACGGTGTGCCGGATGCCCCAGGCATGGCAGAAATCGCGCGTGATCTTCGAGAGCGGCTCGCCCGCGCGCAGGCGGCGGGTGCGCTCCAGGTGTGTGCCCAAATCCTTGTCGCCCAGCCGGAACCAGCTTGGGCCGCCGAGTTGGGCCATGCTCTCGATGGCCTGCCAGGATTCGTCCACGCGCCCCCAGCCGGTGACGGGATTCGCCAGCCCGGCCAGTGTGTAGCAAACGGTATCCAAATCCGGGCAGATGTACAGGCCGAGATGCTCAAAGTCATCGCCGGTGTTGACGACGATGGTCAGCGCTTCTGCGGGGAGGATTTTGGCCAGGCCGTGGACGAGTTTTGCGCCGCCTACGCCGCCAGCAAGTGCAACAAGTTTCATGTTTAAAGTCTCAAGTTGTGTTTATCTTTGGATTGTGATTTGATCCAACGGCCTTATTGTCTTTTCCTTCGGCTCCTCGTCCGCGTACCCCAACAAGATCATCGCCTCTGGCAGCCATGTTTTTGGCAAGTCCAGCGCGGCGCGGGTTGCCTCTTGGGCGTAGAGCGGCCAGCAAATCCAATTCCCGCCGAGACCTTCGGCGTGCGCAGCGAGGAGCAGTTGCAGCCCGGCGATGGCGACCGACTGGATGCCCATCGTCGTCTCTCCTGGCTCCTCTCTGCGGACGGCGGTCGCATCGCGGCAGAGCAGGATGGTGACGGGGGCCTCGTCAATGCGGCGCAGGGAAATGGAAACGCGTTTGTCGATGTCGGTTTGGGGCGCGCCTTCTGATCCCATATCGGCGCGCATTTTGTTGGTCAGGGCTGCGCCGAGTTTTTCTTTGGCGGAGGATGTTTGGATGAGCGCAAAACGCCAGGGCTGCAGGTTGTGCGCGGACGGGGAAAAGGTCGCAGTTTCGAGGATGCGCTCGACAACGGATTCGGGCACTGGGTCCGCTTTGAAACGGCGGATCGAGCGACGGGATTGCAGAAAACGGTGCAAGGATTGGACGTCTGTCACGTTACACTCACCTTGTGGGGAAGGACATTTTGCTGCGCTATTGGACGGGCCTTAGCGCGGATTTGAGCGACCAGATGCGCAGGTCATATTTCTGGAAAATACCAATCAGCATTGTGCCATCATCGGAAAAAAACAGTGATATGGATAAAGGGTTTTTTTCTTCTCGTGATAGGAGATAGGTTAAAAATTCGGTTTCGTTGTTGACGAGATTGGTGACAAAAACGCCTGGCGTTGATTCTGACGTGGATGCGAGTTGTGCATAGGGGCTGATCGTGATAGTCGAGCCAAGCGGCGCTGAGGCGGACAAGGCAATGGATTGAACTGTGCCGTTTGTGGCATCGAGTAGGGACAGTTTGCCCGCGCTGCTTTGGAAAAGATAAATCCCGTTTTGAGAGGGGTAGATGACATTGCTAAATTTCTCATCGTTGTCTTCCAGAAGCACTGTGCCTGCCTGGTTGGTTAAATCCCATTGGTAGAGTACATAGGGGGTATAAGCCCAAAGTTTGCTGTCATCTGTACTGAAAAAGGCCGCGCGGAACAAGTTGATCATCATGCTTATTTTGTCGTCATGTTGGGCCGGCGGTAAGTCCAGGGTCTGGATCAGGTTGCCATCAGGATAAGACAAAATGTATATCGGTTCTATTTCCAGGCCGGCGCTGACAATCTGGTCGCCGGCGTGATTGATTTCTAAAACTTCGGCGTATTCGGGTAACCCCCAAGACGTAATAGGTGCGAGCGTCTCGGCATCCCAAATCTGTACGGTTTGTCCGTCGTCAAGCAGCGCAAAGAGTGTCTTGCCATCTGGCGCAAAGTGAAGTATGTGCGTTTTTGGCAGGTTGCCGTAATGAGCAGGGTTTAGAGTGTTTGTGGTGGTAGCCAAAGGGGTATCAGGATCACTTATCGCATAGAGCGCTAATTTCATTTGATCGTTGTCGGCTAGAAGAACAACGTATCGGTTGTTGTCGGGAGCGACAACAGCATCCAGAATTGTTGTTTCAAATTCTTGCGAGACCAGATTGAATGACTGATCGGGGAGTTCCGTGGCCGTTGGCGCGGGGGTGGATGTCGCTTTGGGCGGTGATGTAGTCTCCGCCGGTGTGGGCGGCACAGGATTGGCCGTCTGGCAACTGACCAGAGCGGAGAACAAAACAAGGAGCAAGAGAGAACGAGAACTTCTTTTCATTGGTTGTTTCCTGTTCTTGGGGAGGGATCAAAGCTGCCCGGACTTGCGGATGCTATAATCACGGCTCAAATTACCTTTGATCGGAGTTGGATATGTCCCAAAACACCAGCGAGCGGCCCTTGAATCAAGTTCGGCGGCATGACCGTGCTGTTACCGACGAAGCCTGGATCGTGTCTTTTTTGCAGCGAGCGCCGTTTGGCGTGCTGGCGACTTGCCGAGACGGACAGCCGTTCACCGTCGCACGGAATTTTGCGTATGACGCGGATGTTCATGCCATTTATTTGCATGGCGCGAAAAAAGGGCGCACGTTTGAGAATGTGCAGGCAAATGGCCGCGCGAATTTCAACGTCAGCGAAATGGGACGTTTGCTGCCTGCAGAGCGGGCGATGGATTTCAGCGTCTTGTATTCGGGTGTGGTGATTTTTGGGAACATTTCAGTTGTGACGGATGCCGAGGAGGCCAAACGCGGGTTGCAATTGTTGTTGAATAAGCTCTTTCCGGACCGTCGTCCTGGCGTGGATTACGAGCCAATCACCGATGTGGACTTGAAAGTTACGGCGGTTTTTCGGCTGGATATTGAACACTGGAGTGGTAAGCAGAAGAAAGCGCCCAAGGATCTGCCTTTATAGCGGGCTGATCCGATTTCAGATCGGGGTATTATGCCCTTTGGGTGCAGGTCTCTGGCGCTCGCAATGATTTTCGTCAGTGCGCGTTGATTTTCTCGGGTGATATTTTGTAGAGGACGCGTTTTTCGCCGGCGGGGATATTCCAATCCTGGCCGGTGTATTTATGGGCGAGCGTGTTGATGTGCGCGTCAGCGCCTTCGGTGGTGCGGGCGGCTACCTTGCCGCGAATTTGCAGGTAGCGATAGGGGTCGCCCGGGTCGGCAATGCACAAGGCGACGTGCGGGCGGGCCTGCATGTTGCGGTCCTTGACCCGTCCCTCGGCGGTGTTGATCAGAATGTACTCGCCATTCGTGTTGAACCAGACCGGCGTGACCTGCGGCGTGCCATTGTCCATGACGGTGGCGAGGTACGCGAGAGCTTTGTGCTCGTCTCGGAGCAGGTCGTGGTATTCGGCGGGGATATTTTTCATCGGGTTTCCTTTGATCTCGGCATCACGTTTAAGGCTATCACAGTTGCATAAGATTCATGTTAGCGAGCGGTCTTGGCGCGAACTGGCCGGACGTCAACCCCGTCGCCGGCCGTGCTTTCGGCGCGGCCGCAGTCGAGGGGATAAGCCAGGCGCGCGCCGGTCGGCGTCGTTCACCGAAACAGGTCTTGGTCTTTGGGGCGGATGAGCTTTGGCAGGCTGTCCTCTGTGAGCGGATATGGGAAGCCTCGCACGTGGACAACGGGCATGCCCTCGTCCGCCTGGCCCATCACCAGGGACGCGGCGGCGGCCAGTTCGTCCGCGACGCCGATGACGGTAACTTTTAGCGCGTAGCCAAAAAGGTCATGGTCGCCGCGTTTGTCTACCAGCGCGGGCAGGCCCGATAGTCCGATTGTCATGCCGACGGTACCCTCCCGCCAGGCGCGACCGTGTGAATCGATGATCAGCACGCCCAGGCGGACGCCGGTAGCGGACTCCAGTTTGGCGCGGATTTTGGCCGCGGAGCGGTCGGGGTCTTCGGGGAGCAGCAGGTACCAGTCTTTGGGGTTTCTCCTCACGTCCAGCCCTTCTTCCTTGGGGAGAGGAGGGCTTACGTTGGAATGATCGATGCCCGCGTTGGCGCACACAAAGCCTTGTCTGTGCTCAACGATGATCAGGCCGGGGCGGGTGCGCAGCACCTCGCTGCTTTCGCTCAGGATGAGTTCGACCAGGCGCGGGTCCTTGCCGGTCTTGGCGGCGAGTTGACGCGCGTGCGGCGAGGGCGTGACTGTGTTCAGATTGACCAGCCGCCCCTCGGCTTTGGAGACGATCTTTTGCGCCAGGACGAGGATGTCGCCGTCCTGCAGCGAGAGCTTGTCCCCGCTCCCGGCGGGGGATGCGGACAAAGCGGCGAGGATGGTTTCGGCCAGGTCGTCGCCGGGACGGATGATGGGGATGCCGGGGAGGGGGGTAAGGGTGAGGGTCACGTATGGAGCGTCAGATGTTTACGTGCCAGGTGTTATTCGCGCGGCACGCCGATGATCTGAATTCCTGCCGAGTGGGCTTTGTGCTGTTTGTTCAAATAAATCAAGATGCTGGTCAGGCCTTCGACGACGGCCGTGTTTTCGATGGGGCCGGCGTCCCAGCCGCGCATGCCGGCGGCCGCGACCAGTTCGAGTACCTGCAGGCGGGCGGCTTTGCCTTTCCCGGCGACGAGCACATCGCAGTCGATTTCGCCGTCTTCCCACAACAGTTCGTGCGAGATATTTTGGAAGGCGTCCACGACTTTGACGTCCTCGCCGAGCAGTTCTTGCGCTTCGAGCGCGGCGCTGCCCGCCGGGGGCATCTGCACTTTGGTCACCTTGGGCGGCACGAGCGGGACGGTCACATCGACCAGGATTTTGCCCTGTACCGCGTCCTTGACGCTTTCCAGCGTGGGGCGGTGGGCGCTGTACGGGACGGTCAGCACCACGACGTCCGCGCGGTGTGCGGCATCGGGGTTGGCCATGCCTTGCACAGCGTCCGCGATGCCCAGGCGGAGGTTGATTTCCTCGGCGGCGGCTTCCGCTTTGGGCGGCGTCCGTGAGCCGATGATGACGGGGTATCTGGCTTTCGCCCAGCGATAGGCCAGTCCTTTGCCTTCTTTGCCGGTGCCGCCAAGGATGGCGAGGGTTGGTAAGCCGGGGGTGTTATTTGTCATGATGTCTCCGTTGTGTTTGCAGGTTTATGCGTTTGAACGTTTAAACGTGTCTTCGTAGCGTTTCCAAACCCTGGGAGCCAATTCGCGCGCTTTGGCGGCGACTTCGGCTTCGTCCAGTGTGAGCAGTTGACGGTCTTGCATCAGCACCTGGCCGCCGACGATGGTCGTGGTGACCATGCTCTCGTGGAAGCCAAACAGGATATGCCAGGGCAGGTTGCCGGGGGTGAGCGGGGTGAAGGGGTGATAGTCCACGAGGATGAGATCGGCGTATGCGCCCGGCAGGATCTGTCCGAGAGGCGCGTCGGGGAAGAAGATGTTTGTCAGCGCGGCGTTATTGTAGACGGCCAACTGCGTGACGTCGTACCCGGACATGCGGCGCGGGTCGCGCTGCCAGACTTTGTGGAGGAGATAGGCCGTTTTCCACTCAGCCCACATGGCGTTGGGGAACCCGTCGTTGCCCAGGCCGAGGCGTACGCCGGCGCGCATCATTGACTCGACCGGTGCGACGCCGACCCCGTTGTTCATGTTTGAGCGCGGCTGGTGTGTGACCCAGGTCTCGCTTTCGGCCAGGATTTGGATCTCGCGCGCGTCCACGTGGACGGCGTGTGCGGCAATCGTTTTTGGGCCGAGGATGCCGTGTTTTTCCAGGCGGTCGATCACGCGCAGGCCGGATTTGGCGAGGCTGTCGTCCTGGTCGGCGGGGGCCTCCGCGGCGTGGATGTGGAAACCCGTCCCTTCGGGGGCGGCCTCGCGGCAGGCGTCCAGGGTGGCGTCCGAAAGCGTCAGGCTGGCGTGCAGGCCGAATGTCGCCGCGAGACGCGGGTGCGGATCGGCGCGCAATTTCTCGATGAAGCGCACGTTTTCCCGTATCCCGGCTTGCATCCGCTCCGGGCCGTCACGGTCGGTGACCTCGTAGCACAGCGCGGCGCGCAGGCCGGATGCGTCCACTGCGTCGGCGATGACGTCCAGTGAGCCGTCGATGCAGTTGGGCGAGGCGTGGTGGTCGACCAGCGTGGTCGTGCCATGCTTGATGGCGTCCACCAGGCAAACCAGCGCTGAATAACGAACGTCTTCTTCGGTCAGCGACTTGTCGAGCGGCCACCACAGTTTGCCCAAAATTTCGAGGAAGTTTTTCGGGGCCGCGCCGGGGATGGCCATGCCGCGCGCAAAGGCGCCGTAGAAATGCGTGTGCGCACAGATATTGCCGGGCATGACAAACTGCCCGCGCGCGTCGAGGCGTTTGGCCTCCGGGTAACGCGCGGCAAGTTCCGTTTCCGGCCCGATATCGCGGATGCGGTCGTTCTCGATGTAGAGGGCGTGTTCGCTCAGGATTTGGTTTGGCGATCCCCAGGTAATCAAGTTGGCGTTTGTGATCAGCATAGGTCGTCTCCAAGGAACAATCTCCCCGCGGCGCAGGCTGCAGGGAGGTTTTGGTCGGGCTTGGATGAGGATGTAATTTTACCCCACGCCGAATTCCTGCGGGTCTGACAGGGCGACGCCGCTGGCGCCCATTTCCCACAACGTCAGGAAGACGGCCTCGCGCATTTCGATGTTGCCGCCCTGCATGGCGTGATACAGTCCGCCCAGGACGCCTTTGGAAGGCGTTTGGCGCAGGTAGGGTAACGCGGCCAGACGTTCGTCCATGTCTTCGCTCTTGAGCGCCAGCAGGAGTATCTCCGTTGCCGGCGCGCCGGGGGAGATGCCCATGCCCTGCTTTCCGGCAAATTCGATCAGCCAGGGCGATTCGGATGGCGGCGGCAGCGGGCGCGGGATGCGCAGGTCCGGTTGTTGTTTGCTCTCCAACACGTCGGAGGCTACGTTGCGGACGACCCACTCCTTGTCTTCGATCTGCGTCTTTTCCAGCAGTTCGACCACCCAGGCCTGATCCAGGCGCGCCAGGCCGTAGACGGCGGAGCGGCGCACCAGGAGGTCGGACATGGTCAGGCCGTCCCGGAGCATGGCCCACCCTTCGGTGGGATGATTGGCGAGCGCTTCGGCCGCGGCGCGGCGCAGGTTTTCGTCACCCCGCAGCAGGGCTGTGGCGACCGCCTCCAGCGCGGGTGTGGTGCCAATGGCTACCAGGGCCAGGCAAGCCGCGCTCCAGACGTACGAGTTGGGCACCATCAGGAATGTGGCCGCTAACGACTCAACGGCTTTTGTATCCTGGATGAGACCGCTGCCCAGGGCGGCCAGTTGCACGAGATATGGCGACTTGGACCGGATGAATTGTCGGAATAATGGCGCTGCGCCTGGGTCGCGGCTCAAGGCAAAAGCGGTCACGATTTGGCCGCGCAGGCGCAGTGGAAGGGTGTCATTTTGCAGGGTCGACGCCAGGCGGGTCATTACTTTGCCGCGCCAGGGGGCCTTGCGGGGCGCGTCGCGCAGCCAGCGCGCCACGACGAAGAGGTTGCGCTCCAGGATCGGGTCGGGTTTTTCCAGGAGCGCCTCGACCAGCGCGGACGCGTCTCCTTTGGCTGCCAAATACTGCATGGCCAGGAACTTCCCGCTCCAGGCGGGCTGGTTGAGCAAAGTCTCGTCGGCGTTGTAGCTGGTCAGCGCCCGCCCGGCCAGGAATCCGCCAAAGATGGGGTGGACGAAGCGCATACGGTTGTCGCGGTGGCTGAAGAGCAGACCGCTGGCGGACATTTTTGCGAGCAGGCTGAGCGTGGGCGTGGCTTTTTCCTTTTTGCTTTTGCCCTTTATCTCATCATCATCTTCCGCCGGTTTTTCCTCCGGCGGTTCGAAGGATTTGACCCACTCGCGCGCCTTGCGCGAATCGAAAATTGGCTGGGAGGTCAAGCTGACCTGCATGGCGAGCATTTCCAGCGCGGCGACGGGGACGCCGGGCGGCGAGATGCGGCGCAGGTGCGTCTCGATGGCGTCCAGCGCGGTTGGCCCGCGCCCGTCGCCGGCGTAGGCTCCCCAGGCTTTCAGGGTCATTTCCAGCGGCGTAAAGCCTGCGTTGTCGATGCTCAACCAGGAGTTGAGCAGGATTGGATCGACTTGTTCCGGGCCGGTCTGCACCCAGGCTTCGACGGTGACGTACCGTTCCCAGAGATTGCCCCATTTTTCCAGGAAGCGTTCCTGTTGCTGCGGCCCCCAGGCCATCAGGGAGAGCGCGGAAAATCCCAGGTCGAGCAGCCCGTACAGATGTTCCGGGCAGCCGGTCGTGACGATTTGGATCTTCGGGAAAGCCTCGATTAACTGACCGAGGTATTCGACAGTTTGTTTGGCCTCGTCGGGGGGCAGTTCGTCCAGTCCGTCCAGCAGGAACAGGGCGCGGCCGCTGCGGAAAGTATGCCGAATGAAGCCGGGCAGACGCGGCAAGTCGAACATCGGGGCGTTCCCGGATGCGCTCTCGACGATTGGGTCGAGAAGGTCATCCGGGTTTTTGATCGGCAGTTTCAGGTCGGCGACGTGAAGGAGGAAAGGGACAGCCTCGCTCAATTCGCCCAGTTGCGGAGCCCGGTTTGCGGAAAGCGTCGCGAGGTGCGCCAGGGCAACTGTCTTTCCGATGCCGGGGTATCCCACGATCACCAGATGTACGCCCCCGGAAAGCGCCTGCGGGATGGTCAGTGACGGTGTTCGGTAAACCGCGGCCATCTCGGGCCGGGCCGGCATGTAGGGGACTGTCTGGCTGACGAGGTCCTCAACGAGCAGCGGCTGGCCCGGTTCGATGCGCTGCGGCGGGGCCAGCAGGCGCGGCGGGATGATGAGTTCTTCGAGGGAAAACAGGGGGGCAGCCAGGTGCATGCCCTGCGCCCGATGGAGCGTTGCCTGGCGGTGGTGTTCTTCGACGCTGCTCGCCCCCCGCATTTTGCTCGTCTCGCGCCGTTCCTGCCAGCCCTGGCGGATCTGCGTGAGCAGCGGGCCGATCCTGCCCAGCAGCCACCAGAATACTGTGGCGACCAGGAAGCCAGCCCAGAAAGAGAAGGGGTCAATGGCGAAGGTAGGAAGGCGCGGGTACATTGTGGTGGGGGCAGGTTAACCGGCGTACAGGATACGTCCGCAGGACGGACAACGGGTGATCTGTGTGGAGGACGACCGGACGGACTGCTGCTGTGATGGGGTCAGCGTGCTGCCGCAAGCGGCGCAGGTCCCATCGTTGACCAATGCGACGGCAACGCCGCGCCGCGACTGGCGCAACTGGTCGTATAGTGTGCGTGCTTCCTCCTTGAGCGCGGGGAGGATGGCTTGACGTTCGGCGTTGAGCCGCATTTGGTCTTTGTTCAACGCGGCCTGTTCTTCGGTCAGGGTGTGGTTTTGGTCGCGCAGGCGCGCCTTGACGATATCCAGCGCGGCTTGGGCGGCCTCGAGAGCATGCTCGGCCTCTTCGTGCGTCAACATGGCTTCCAGTTGGAGGTCTTCCAGCGTGGCGAGATGCCGTTTCAGGGAAGCAACGTTATTTTGCAGGTCTTGAACTTCCTTGGGGTTTTGGACGCTGCCGCTGTATAGCATGGACTCGGATTGCTCGATCTTGATGCGTTGGCTTTGGACCTCGGCCTCGGCCTGGCGGAGCGTTCGTTCTGTCTCCTGGTGTCGGGTTTCGGCTTGCGCGAGACGAGCCTTGGCGCGCTGGAGTTCTTCGTCGTTTTCCAGCGTTTGCCGGATGACCTCCAGGCGGTTCCGGGTTTTGTCGATCTGACTGTCCACTTGCTGGAGGCGGTAAAGGCTGAGGGATGCGCTCATAGTTTGATTATATACGAACTTGCAGGAATGAGTTACGGATTTGGCAGATTGAAATAGTTGTAGACCGCCTGTGAGAGCTCGGCAAACAATGCCGAAACGGAATCCCAAACAGCCTGGACGGGGTGGTACGCGTAAATGGTCAAAATGTAATTCCCGCCCGGCGTGTAGACGATGGCCGCGTCGCTGACGTTGTGGATCACGCCGAAGTTGTCGCTGACCCAGCCGTGCTTGTGCGCGACCTGTGTCCCTTCGGGGACGCCGGCCTCGATCAGGACGCCGATCTTGTTCTGCGCCAGGAAACTGATCATTTGCTGGCAGATCTCCTGGTTGATTTTGTCGGGGAAGGCGGCCACCAGCGCGCCGCCGCCGCTCTCCGCACACTGGTAAATGTCTTCCAGCAGCATGCCCATGTCGGAGGGCGTGGTCTGGTTGTAGTCGTCGGGATCGGTGTTCACGTCTGTGCGCTGGTTGGCAGGGGTGTAGACGTATGTCAGCAGGGGCGATCCCGGCGCGAAATAGCCTGCAATGAAAGTGTTTTCCAGCCCGATGGCTTTCATGTCTTCGGTCACGATCAATGGGCCGCGTGTAGCGTCGAGATCGGCCATCAAAATGTCCGCGGGCGGATTTTCGGATTTGCGAATCATGTTTAGCAGCAGCGTGGAAGTGTTTTCGTCCAAGCCGGCCTGACCGTACTTGATGAAGTACGAGAGCATGATCGGGATTTTGACCGTACTGGAGGCCGTGAACGAAATATCTGGCTGGACGGAGATATTCTGCCCGTCATTGAGCGCGAAGTGGATTTCCTGCGCGGTCTGCAGATCGAGCAAGTACAGGCCGATGATACCGTCGAAGCCGTCCAGGTTGATGATTTGCTCCAACAGGATTTGCAGGTTTTGCATGGGAGGGCGCACCGGCGCAGTCCGCTGGTAGGAGAGCGAGACGACGCGGTTCGTCGGCGAATACAGTGCATCTTCGATCAGGATGACGGCGCGGTCGATATCCAGTTCCTGCCCGGGTTGTCCGGGGGTGAAGTTTACGCTTCCGGCGATGGGTTGGGCGGATGTGGCCGGCTGGTCGTAGCGTGCCGCGATCTCGGTTTGCAGGTAGGCCCGCAGACGCTCGTCCGAAAGCGTGGCCCGCAACGGGATAGAGACCGGCGCGGGGTCGCGGTTCCACAGATAGTCCCAATACCCGCTCCAGAACGAACTGCTGGTACGCGCCAGGTCGGCAGCGGCCAACATGCTTTCGATGTCCACCGAGAAGCCCACGACGGACGGATCGACGTGAATGACCGCGCCGGCATACTGGACTTCGACCGGCTGGGAGTAGACCTGCAGGACGCGTTCGGAAGCGATCTGCGCATTCACGCCGCCGACGGCGACCCCGGCGATGGTCATGCCCGGCGGGTAGGTGCTGCGCTGGCGGCTGTATCCGACCAATTGGAACATGGTCAGCACGACGGCCAGCAAGATGAACAGGAGCGAAATACCACGAAAAATGAAGGATGTGTTACGGTTTCTCACGAAGCCTCCGAGAAAGTTTTACTTGGCGTTTGTTCCCCTGCAAGCGCCAGGGCGCAGGCGATCCATGCCAGGTCGGCAGGCGGCGGGTAAAATGTGTAGACCAGCATGGCGACGATCGGGCGACAGACGCGCAGGCGCAGCAAGGAGTGCGCCCGGCAAGATAACAAGCGGGTTCCAGCCAAGCACCACCCAGGCATATTTGGCGAAATTGGTCGATTTCATAAGGCAAATCTGTACACGGAAATTTGTGACTTAGGTCACCCGCTGAGTATAACATACCCGCCAACTAGTTGTGCTAAAATCTTGATAGTCTGCACACAGGGATTGTGCTCCCATCCGTTTGTGCGGGTTGGTGAAGAAAACTGGCTGCCTGGTCGCGTCAGGCAGCCGGGATAAAAAATAAAAAGGAGAAAACATGCTCCGTTCTTTCCTGATCTATCTCTCTAAGGCGGGCTGGGCGCAGCGTATGGTCACAGGCTGGAGCTTTGCCTGGAAAACGGCCTCGCGTTTTGTTGCCGGCGAAATGATGGAAGACGCCATCCGCGTCATTCGCGAGCTCAACGGGAAGGGCATCAATGCCACGTTAGATCATCTGGGGGAGCATACCTCGACGGCAGAAGAAGCGGCGCGGGCCACGGAGGACATCCTGGCGATCCTCGACGCGATCGACGATGCGGAGGCGCGCTCCAGCGTGTCCATCAAGTTGACGCAGATTGGCCTGGCCCTGGACGTGGGCGTCTGCCGCCAGAACCTGGCCCGCATTTTACAGCGCGCCAAGGAGCACAAGAATTTCGTCCGCATCGACATGGAAGATACGCCTTACACCGATGCCACGATTGAAATGTACCAGGCGATGCTGGCGCAGGGCTTTACGCCCAAACACGTTGGCCTGGTGATCCAGTCGTATCTTTACCGTACCGAGGCCGATGCCCGCCAGTTGCTTGAGCAGGGCACGCGCATTCGTTTGGTCAAGGGCGCATACAAGGAGCCGCCCGACAAGGCCTATCCGAAGAAGGCCGATGTGGACGCCAACTTTGATTTGCTGACCAAGATCATGATCGATGCTGCGCTGGCGGCCGGCTCTCCCAGGCTCAGCAGGGACGGGCGCGTCCCGCCCATTCCTGCGCTCGGCACGCACGACGAAGCGCGCATCGAATTTGCCAAACAATATGCCCAGAAGGTTGGCCTGCCGAAGGAAGCGCTGGAAATTCAAATGCTCTACGGCATCCGCCGTGATCTGCAGGAGCAGTTGGTCGCAGAGGGCTATCCGGTGCGCGTCTACGTGCCGTTTGGCTCGGAGTGGTATCCTTACTTCGTGCGCCGTCTGGCTGAGCGCCCGGCCAATCTGTGGTTTTTCATCTCGAACCTGTTGAAAAAATAAGTGGCGGATTCGGGCGTATATCCCCTGGCATTGGTCACTGGTGCGGCGCACCGTCTTGGGCGCGCCTTTGCCCTGACGCTGGCCCGCCAGGGGTACGCGATCCTTCTGCATTACAACCGGTCTGCGGACGCGGCGGACGCCGCCGCGGACGAACTCCGTGCGCTGGGCGTGCCCGTCCATCTTGCCCAGGCAGATTTGGGCGAACCGGACTCCGCCCGGAGCCTGTTCGCCGTTGTGGACAGGCTGCCGCACCCCTTGCGCGTTCTCGTCAATTCCGCGGCCCTCATGCCGCGCGGCGACGTGCGGTCCCTCTCTGTTGAGAATTGGGACGCGGCGATGTCGCTCAACCTGCGCGCCCCGTTCCTGTTGGCGCAGCAGGCTGCCCGTCGCATGGACGAATCGGGCGGCCTGATCGTCAACGTGACCGATGTCGGCGCGGGCAAAGCCTGGAGCGGCTTCCCGGCCTACACGGTCAGCAAGGCCGCCCTTGAGTCCCTGACGCGCGTCTTGGCGCGTGCGTTGGCGCCCAATATCCGCGTCAACGCCATCGCTCCCGGACTGGTGCTGCCCTCGGACGACCTGCCGCCCGAAGAATGGGAACGCCTGGTGGGCCGTTTGCCGCTCCGGCGTCCCGCCTCGACGGATGAAATCGCCGCCGCGCTTGAATTCCTGCTCAAGAACGAGTATCTTACTGGCCAGACCATCGTTGTGGATGGCGGTTACTCTTTGCTCTGACGACCGGCGGCCAGCGACTGACGATTGGAGACCCATGACCGATACCCCCGAATTCCTCGCCAAACGCCTGCGCGCCGAAGGCGAAAAGATGAGCGCCTTTTTCTCCGCCCTGACCGACGCGCAATGGCAGCGGATCGTCTATACTGAGGGCGCGGAATGGCGCGTCCGTGACGTGCTGGCGCATTTCGTCTCGGCGGAAAGATCTTTTTTGTCGTTGTTCGCGAGCATCCTCGGCGGCGGCTCCGGCACGTCGGAAGATTTTTCGGTTGACCGTTTCAACGCCAGCCAGGTGGCGAAGATGCGGGAGATGCCGCCTGCGCAACTGATGGACGCCTTTGCTGCCGTGCGGGCCGAGATGGCCGACTGGGTGGCCTCCTTGCGCGAAGCTGATTTGCAGAAGACCGGCCGCCATCCGTTTCTGGGCGAGACCACCCTGGCCGAGATGGTCAAGCTGGTCTACCGGCACAACCAAATTCACTATCGCGACCTCCGCAAAAGCGCAAACTGACCACTGAAAATGTCTCGTCTCAAAACCCTCTTCGAATTCTCCCGACCCCTCCGTCTTGCGCTCGCCGCGCTGACTTACCTCCTCGGGATGGGCATTGCCCGCTATTTGGGGCGGGCGCAAAATGTCGCCGCCTTCTGGTTGGGATTGGGCTGGGCGTTGCTCATCTTCTTGGCGCTCGATCTGCTCACGGCTTACTTCCGTCCGCCCAACGAACCGCTGATCGAAGACGAGACTCCCGCACGGCGCAATTGGCTGCGCGCCGCGTTTTTCCAGGTTTCTGTCGCCGCGTTGGGCGCCGTCGCTGTGCTGACCGTCCTGATGCTGCGCGCCGGCCTGCTCAATCCGCCGACAGTGCTCTTTCTCGTCCTGGCTTTCCTGGCGGCGCTGGCTTACGCCCTCCCGCCACTGCGATTGGTGAACAGCGGCTTTGGCGAACTGACCCTCGCCATCCTGCTCGTCAATCTCCTCCCCGCGTTGGCCTTTCTCCTGCAAACGGGCGAATTCCATCGTTTGCTGGCAATGGTCACCTTTCCGCTGACCGCGCTGGCGCTGGCTTTCTTCCTCGTGCTCGATTTTCCCGCCTACGCCGCCGACGCCAAATACCGCCGCCGCACCTTGCTGACCCGCATCGGCTGGCAGCGCGCCATCCCGCTGCACCACATCCTCGTCCTGACCGCCTACCTGCTCTTCGCGGCTGCGCCCCTGCTGGGCTTCCCGTGGGCGGTCATCTGGCCGGTCTTTCTTACATTCCCCTTTGCGCTGCTGCAAATTTTCTGGATGCGTCACATTGCTCTCGGCGGCGCGCCCAACTGGAAATTCCTGACCATCCTGGCTTCCTCGGTGATTGGCCTGACCATCTATTCCCTCATGCTGACCTTTTGGACTCGCTGATTCGCCGCTCCGCCGATTTGCCGAATCGCTGAATCGCTGAATCGTTCCCCCCAATGCCCGAATTCTTGCATCTTCTCCCTCCGGACGAAGCCCTCGCCCTCCTCCTCCGCAGCCTCCCCGACCCTCGGCCTGTTGCCGAGACGGTGGGTACGCTCCGGTCCCTGGGCCGCGTCACCGCGGCGGACGTGCGCTCCCCGCATCCGCTGCCGGAGTTCCCGCGCTCCACGGTGGACGGATACGCTGTCCGCGCCGCCGACACCTTTGGCGCAAGCGACTCGCTTCCCGCCTACCTGACGCTGATCGGCGAGGTCCCGATGGGCGCGGCTCCCGACTTGGAGATCGCCCCCGCACAGACCGCCGTCATCCACACCGGCGGGATGCTGCCTCCCGGCGCGGACGCGGTCGTCATGCTGGAATACACCCAGGTTGTCAACCGCGGAGAACACGGAGAAAAAGAAAGTAAAGGCTCCGTGGTGGAGATCGAGGTGTCCAGGGCGGTGGCAAATGGGGAGAACGTCATCCGCGTCGGCGAGGACGTGGCTGAGGGACAGGTGATCCTGCCCAAAGGGAGTCTGATCCGCCCGGCGGAGATTGGCGGATTGATGGCGCTGGGGTTCACCCGGGTCGCGGCAGTTCGTCGTCCGCGCGTTGGGATCATTTCCAGCGGCGACGAGGTCGTCCCGCCGGAACAACGTCCGGGGGCGGGGCAGGTCCGCGATATCAATTCCTATACCCTGGCCGCGCTGGTCACACGGACGGGCGGTGAACCGGTTTTGTACGGCATCATCCCCGACGAAATGGATGTGATGAAAGGGACGGCGGCCAAAGCCCTGTCCGAATGTGACCTCCTGCTGATCACGGCGGGGTCGTCGGCCAGCGCCCGTGACATGACCGCCGAGGCGATTGACGCGCTGGGCGAGCCGGGCGTGCTGGTGCATGGCGTCAATACCCGCCCCGGCAAGCCGACCATTTTGGGCGCTTGCGACGGCAAGGCGGTGATCGGTCTGCCGGGCAATCCGGTCAGCGCACTGGTGAACGGCTATGTTTTTGTCGCGCCGCTCGTGCGGCGTTTGTTGGGGCAGGGCGCGGAATCGTTGCGCCCCAGCGTGTCGGCGAGGCTGACGGTCAACATCCCCTCGCAGGCTGGGCGCGAGGATTGGATTCCGGTGAGGCTCACCACAGAGCACACAAAGGACACGGAGAAAAAGCAAAAAGAAATCTCTGCGAACTCCGTGATCTCTGTGGTGAATTCTTCGGGCGCGCGCTACCTTGCCGAACCCATCTTTGGCAAATCGAACCTGATCTTTACCCTCGTCGCCGCCGACGGCTTGCTCAAGATCCCGCCCGACGCGACGGGGTTGAGCGCGGGGGAGATGGTGGAAGTGATGCTGATTTAGATTTCTTCCCCCATCCCCCAGCCCCTTCCCCAACGAGTGGGGAAGGGGAGTTTGCCCGACAGATTCCCCTCTCCCTTTATGGGAGAG
>JAADGN010000079.1:63521-69911 GCA_013152325.1 Chloroflexota bacterium | reverse complement strand
AACAATCCTCCCGCGAGTTTCGAACTCGCGGGAGGATTGTTTATCAGACAAATTCTCGTCAAGGCACCAGGCGTCGCAGTATTGGCACCTTCCGCCACACGACTACCAAAGCCGCAGAAATAAAAAACACCAGCGCCACGACGACGGGAACGCTATAATACGGGGGAATAGTGTAACGTGGGTATAGCAAACGCATTGCCGACGCTTTAAAGCCCCAAACTCCGTCGGCCAGTGTTTCCACTACCATAACGTGAATGAGGTAGATGCCAAAGGTCAACGAAGCCACTTGCCGTGCCAGCCCCGTTAAAAAAACACCTGTCAAAAACTTTTCGCCAAAGGCCCGCAAGAGAACAAAGAGGGCCATTGTCATCAAAACGATGTTGGGCATATATATATTGTAGAGAAAAACCTCTCCTTTTTGAGCTCGCGCCGAAAGTATATAAGTTCCCCCCACCGTTACTGCAAGCATGGCTACAAACACCAACGCGGCGGCCCAAACGAATCTCGGCGTACTCTTCACATGCTTAAACAAATGACCTAGAAGAAAATATCCCAGTGAGAGAAAGATAACGTTCGCCGAGAACCGGTACTCAATATTTGGCGCAACCTGAAAATCAAAAACTGTCTCCACAAGCAGCATGACCGGCCCCAGCAGAAACCAGACGATAACCAAACACCAGATTTCCTTATCCGTCACGGCTGAAACCCAACGACGCAAAACGGGAGTCAGCAAATACAATCCCAAAAGGGGATAGAGAAACCACAAATGATAAGAAGACGGGCGAACAGGAAGAGAAAGTAACGCGTTCAAAAATGCCTTTCCCTCAGGGAAACCGCCCTGAAGCAAAGATCGCCAAAGCCAATACAGGAGGGACCAAAAAATAAAAGGAATGAGCACCCTTGTCAACCGTTTTTTGAAGAAGATTTGGGTATGCTCTCGTTTGCCCAACAAAAGAAACCCGCTCAACATGAAAGACAACGATGCCGACGGCCGCGCTATCGCATCAAAGAGGTTTCCGGCCATCCAATAGGCCGGAGGAACCTGACCCCATTTGTAAAGCAAAACACCTGAAATGTGTATTTGGACAACCATCAAGATCGCAAGGATCCGCGCAAAATCAACCCAATAAAGGCGCGCCCGCGAGGGCTTTGGTAGGTTATCTTCTGTTGGGAACATTAAACCTTCGGCCCGGCCTCCACCAACTCCGGCGGACAATCTGCAGCGAACTTCTTGAAGTTATCCACAAAGCGCGCCGCCAGTTGATGATATTTCTTCGTGTACTCCGCCTTGCTCGGCCAGGAACCAGCCGGGTCAAGCACCTTGTCCGGCACGTCCGGGCAGGTCTTGGGAACTTCGAAACCGAAAACGGGGTCGGTGGTGTATGCCACATCGTCCAATTCGCCGTTCAGCGCCGCGTTCAGCATCGCGCGCGTATGGCGAATGCTGATGCGTTTGCCAATACCGTACGGGCCGCCCACCCAACCAGTATTGACCAACCAACACTTGACGCCATAGCGCTCGATCTTGCGCTTCAGCAGGTCAGCATAGAAGTACGGATGATGCGCCATGAACGGTGCGCCGAAACAGGCGCTGAAGGTGATCTCCGGCTCATCGCGCAGACCGATCTCCGTCCCGCCGACCTTGGACGTGTAGCCTGAAACAAAGTGATACATGGCCTGCTCGACAGACAGGCGCGCTATCGGCGGCATCACGCCGGAAGCATCGCAGGTCAGGAAAATGATGTTTTTGGGATGCCCAGCCCGTTTCTCCGCAACAGCATTGTCGATATATTCGAGCGGATAGGAGGCGCGTGTATTCACCGTCAGTGTAGGATCGTCCAGGTCGATCAGGCGTGTGACCGGGTCGTAAACCACATTCTCCAGGATGGTGCCAAAACGGTGCGTACAGGCGTAGATCTGGGGTTCGGCGCTGGGCGAAAGCTCGATCACCTTGGCATAGCAGCCACCCTCGAAGTTGAAGACGCCGTTATCGCTCCAGCCGTGCTCGTCGTCTCCGACCAGGCCGCGCGTGGGGTCGGCGGAAAGCGTGGTCTTGCCCGTGCCAGAGAGACCGAAGAAGAGCGCCACGTCACCCTGCTCGCCCACGTTGGCCGAACAGTGCATGGTCATCACGCCTTCCAGCGGCAGGAGGTAATTCAGCACCGTGAAAATGGACTTCTTGATCTCGCCGCCATAGCCGGTATTGCCAATGATGACCAATTTTTGGGCAAAATTCAAGGCAATAAATGTGCTGGAAGATGTCTGGTCGATCTGCGGGAAAGCCTTGAAGTTCGGCACCGCCACAACCGTGAACTCCGGCGCATGCCGCCGGTACGCCTCGGAGGTCTGCGGCTGGATGAACATGTTGTGAGCGAAAAGACTGTGCCAGGCATATTCGGTAACGATGCGCACCGGCATGCGATATTCTTCGTCTGCGCCTGCGTAACAATCCTGCACAAAAACGTCCCGCCCTTGCAAATAGCCCTGCAAACGCCGGAAAAGCTCGTCAAAATTCTCCGTATCGAAGGGACGGTTGTACTCGCTCCACCAGATATCACCTTCGGTACTGGCCTCGCGTACAACGAGTTTATCGTTTGCGGCGCGGGCAGTATGCTTGCCCGTCTCGACGATGATCGGCCCCTGATGGGAAATACGTCCCTCGCCCCGGAAGATGATCTCTTCGTAGAGCGCCTCCGGGGGCAGGTTCCAATAGGCCTTACGCAAATTAGTGAGGCCGAGATTCTCCAGACCGTAATCGCTGCGAATGGATTCAGCCTGTTTTTCAGCAGGGGTTTTGATGTTAAAGATGTTGTTCATAACCAATTCCTGACCAGTCTTCGGTCGCCAATGTAGATTTCGTTCGGAGCGTTGGGATCCAGCGCCCACTTCATGCGCTCAATGCCTATCGTCACGTCTTTCACGTTACCAGCGTAACTCAGGCGCAAGTAGCCTTCCATGCCAAAAGCGCTGCCGGGCACGGTAACCACCAATGCTTTTTTGAGCAGAAAGTTTGCCAATGCGGCCGAGTTCTTGGCAATACTGTCCCGGATATAGGCGCTGAAATCCGGCAGGGCATAGAATGTGCCGCCGGGCTTGGACACGCGGACGTCGGTGAACGAACGCATCTCCTGCATCAGGATGTCGCGGTTGTTTTGAATGGTCAGGCGCAGATTTTCGATGATGCTCTGCATTCCGGTCAACGCGCCCTCGGCTGCCATCTGCATCACCGGCGAGACGCACGAAGTGGTCTGCCCCTGGACGTTGATCATGATCTCGACCATACGCCTGCTCGCCACCGTCCAGCCGACGCGGAAACCAGTCATGCCGTAGAGCTTCGAGACGCCGTTGACCACGATGATTTTCGAGTTTTCAATATCCCTGTCCGTGAAGCGATAGGCAGGCGCAGGCGCATTGCCGTCAAAAACCAGCTTGTGATAAATATCGTCACAAACCATGTAAATACCCTTGCGCTCACAGAGATCGACAATTTGGGCAATCAACTCGTCCGGATAGACCGCGCCGGAAGGATTGTTCGGGCTGTTGACGATGATCGCCTTGGTATACGAACTGACCGCCCGCTCAATCTCCTCGAAACGGGGGATGAAGCCGCCGTCTTCCGGCGTGACGACCACCGGAATGGCCCCAACCATCTTGACGATCTCCGGATAACTGACCCAGTAAGGCGCCAGGACGATCACTTCATCCTGCGAATCGCAAAGCGTATAGATGATATTGAAAAGCGATTGCTTGGCCCCCTCCGTGACGATGATGTTCTGCGGCGCCACGATCCGGTCGTAGTGCTCTTCCATGTAGCGAACGATGGCCTTCTTAAGCGAAGGCAGCCCGTCCGTGGGCACGTATTTGACATTGCCGCTGCTCAGACGGGCAGCCGAACTCAAAATGGCGGTGATCGGCGTTTTATTCTTCGGCTCGCCAATGCCCAAATGGATGACTGGCTCACCGCGTTCACGCAGCAGGCGGGCTTCCTCGTTCAAACGCAGGGTCGGCGAGGTGGCAATTGAGCGTGCAAGCTGGCTGAAGCTCATGGGCAATGCTCCTAAAAAAATATGTGGGAGGGCCGAAGCGTGATTATACTACGCAAGAACAGCACATCACTCGCAAGTGAATTTGTCAGGAGCCGGGTCGGAGGCCTGCGCCCAAAGACGGTCGAACTCTTGCAAATACAGGGCGGCAATATCCTTGTCCGTCACAATGATGACATTCTCGTCATTGCTCGTATCAGCATTGTCCGAGAAATTCAACGAGCCGGTAATGACCGTTTCACCGTCGATCACGATGACCTTGTGATGCAAGAAACTGGGATTGCCGTCCCGGCGTACGGCCAACCCGGCGCAGAACATGGGGGGCAGTTCGCTGTATTTCGTATCGCTGCCAACTTTCTCGAAGATGCCGCGCACGTCCACGCCGGCGGCGGCGCGTTCGCGCATGGCCTGTCCCAGATCATCGTTCGTAAAGGAGAAGGCCAGGAAGCGGATGCTCGACCGGGCGTTTTCGACATACGGGAGGATATGCTCGATCACATCATCTTCCGAGGCGAACAATACCTGAACCGGCGTGCCGTTCACGTCGACGCTTTGCTGGTCCACCGTGGACGGGGAGCGCGGCCCGAATTCCCCGTTCCACATCTCGTCGAACTCGCGTTCGTACATCAGGGCTACGGCCGGCGAATGGACGACGATCACGTTGTTGTTCTGCTTGAAAGCCCCGCTGACGGTGATATTGGTCGAGCCTGTCCAAACGGTTTCGCCGTCGAAAATCCAGAATTTGTTGTGCATCAGCGCGCCGCGTCCATCGTCCTTGACGACAATGCCAGCATCTTCCAACATGGCAAACTGACCCCGGCCAGGGTCTTCGTCCGCTTCGATGCCGTGTTCGTCGTCCGTGACCCAGCGGACGTCCACGCCCCGTTCATGGGCCGCGATGAGCGCCTCGGCGACCGGCGTCAGGTCGAACTCGAAAGACGCGATGTGGATGGACTGTTGTGCGCCGTCGATGTACTCAATCAATTTTTCGGGAATTGAGCCAGCCAGGTCGTCCGGATTGTTGACGTGGATCGGATCGGAAAAATAGACCTCCCACCAGTCCGCCGCGCCGCCCATGGGCCCGGACGGGGCAACCGCAGCCGAAGACGAGAGCAGCTCCGAAGGCTGTATTGTCGGCGGCAGCGTAACGATCGCGATGGGCGGGGTCTCGATAACCTCGAACAAGCCCAGCGGATCCTGGCCGGTGGTGACAAAGAGCACGCCCAGGAACATCACAATTACCAATAAAAATAAAGTGGCCTTCGTTTTAGCGGAGCTACTCTTCCTCTTAGCAGCCATCATTTCTCCTAGTGTGTGAGGTATCGTCGCCGCGCTCGAACCAGGCGCGCAGGTCAACGATGAACTGCGCCGCGTCATCGCTCGTGATCTGTTCCGGGGACGGCGGCATAACATGGTCGCCATAGACGACCCGCGCTCGCTTGACGATCTTCCCCCAGAGGGCAGCGCGTGCGGCGGGATCGAGGGTTTGCTGGTGGACAATCCAATTGCGCACCGCGCGCATCAGGCGGCGCACAGCGCGCAAACGCGGATACATGACCTGCTCGGCGGCTTCGTCGTCCAGGCCGCCGGTATCTTCCGCAATGCGCGACATGCTGGCAATCCCCCACGCCTGCAAAGCCTCAGCTGCGGAGGTATCCAGGCCGTCGGCCAGGCTCTCGTTTTCGAGAATGCTTTCGACGACTCGTCTTATTCGGTTGGTCAGCACGTCCACAAGGGCATCTCCTCGGATGGAGCTATCGGCATGAACAAAGCTATTTTACCAAACCAAAGCAGCACTGTTTCCAGCGCTGCACAGATGCACCCACGGACAACCGCGAACGAAGGCCGTCTACAAATTTTCGAAATCCTGCGGCGCACCCAGGGCGATCCTGCCTGCGCTCCGGTCAATACGCTTGAGCAACCCCGTCAAGACATTACCGCTGCCAATTTCGACAAACGCGGCAACGCCCTGCGCAAGCATCCACTGTATCGATTCCGTCCAGCGGACGCGGGAGGTCAGTTGAGCGCCCAGGTCGGCGCGCACGTCGGCGGCAGAGGCCAGCGGCGCGGCGCTCACGTTGCCAACGACCGGAACGGCGGGATCGGCCAGCGGCGCGGCATTCAGCGCGGCGTTAAACTCGTCCTGCACGACGGCCATCAAGGGCGAGTGCGCGGCAATGCTGACCGCCAAAGGGACAGCCCGCCGCGCCCCGGCAGAATTCGCCAATTCAAGAGCGCGTTCCAGGGCCGGTTTCGCGCCAGAAATGACAACCTGCCCCGGGCAGTTATCGTTGGCGACCTGAACCGGCTCCCCCTCCCGGCTGGCTTCGGCGCAGATTTGTTCCAA